>DATIOB010000732.1:0-7561 GCA_035473605.1 Conexibacter sp. | reverse complement strand
GCACCTCGTGGAGTGAGTTCGCCCGGCCGGGCACTCGCAGCAGACGTCAGGACGCTGGCCCGTACGCGCGGGTCGGCGGCCTTGCGTTGTCGCTGCCGCGGATCAGCCGCCCCGCCCGCGGGTAGAGCTGACTCATGGCGGAAACTGGAGCGGAGACCGAGGCGAGGGGCGCCGAGCTGCTGTCGCGGATCTCCAACGAGATGGTGCGCGTGATGAAGCAGTACTTCGGCCGTGGGCCGACGAGCGCGAAGTCGTACATGCTCGACGACCTGCTCGTCGTCGTGATGCGGGACGGGATGACGACGGCGGAGCGCACGATGCTCGAGTTCGGGCGTTCCGACGTCGTGCGGCAGTTCCGGCAGGAGTTCGAGAACGAGATGGCCGATCGGCTGACCGGAGCGGTCGAGAGGCTGACCGGGCGCAAGGTCGTCACCTACCAGAGCCAGGTGATGTTCGAGCCCAACACCGTCGTCGAGCTGTTCCTGTTCGACAAGCCGGCGCCGGGCTCGGCCGTCCACGCGACCGTGGCGGGCCAGTTCGAGGACGAGGCCGTCGGCCAGGCGACCGACGACGCGGCGCTCGACCCGCCGTCGCAGACGCCGGCCAGCGGCGACCGCACCGACGCCACCGGGTCGCCGAACCTCTAGGCGGCGAGCTGGTCCAGGGCGCGCCGCAGCAGACGCGAGATCTGCATCTGCGAGCAGCCGATCCGTCGCGCGATCTCCAGCTGCGTCAGGTCCTCGGTGAAGCGCAGGCGGAGGATCTCGCGATCCTGCGCTGACAGCTCCCGCAGTCTCGGCGCGATCGCGGCGCGATGCTCGGCGAGCGCGAAGCCGTGCTCCTCGCGACCGATCATGTCGCCGATCGTCCCGCCGTCGCCGTCCTCGCCGAGCAGCGGGCGGTCGAGCGACGACGTCTCCTTCGCCGTCGTCGCGTGCAGCGCCTCGACGATCTGCTCGGCGTCGAGCCCGGTCGCGGTCGTCAGCTCGCCGATCGTCGGCGCCCGCCCCGTCCGCTCGCTCAGCGCGGTCATCGTCTGGCGCACCCGCAGCGCGTCCTCCTGCACGCCGCGCGGGACGTGCACCGACCAGGTCGTGTCGCGGAAGTGCCGGCGCAGCTCGCCCGTGATCGTCGGGATCGCGAACGAGGCGAAGCGCGGCCCGGCGTCGGGGTCGAAGCGGTCGATCGCCTTCACGAGGCCGAGGCAGGCGACCTGGACGAGGTCGTCGAGCGGCTCGGGTCCGGGGTGGTAGCGGCGCGCGAGCTTGTGCGCCAGCGGCAGGTACGCCTCGATCGCGCGCGTCCGCCGGTGCGGATCGCCCGTCTCGCGGTAGCTGCGGATCAGATCCTCCCCGCGCGGGAGACGGCGACGGGGCTGCGTGGAGCTGTGGGGTGCTGCTGTGGTCAGCGTCGGTGCGCTGGGAGCGGCGATCATGGGCGATCCTCGACTCGTGCTTCGAATGGATGGACCGCTGCCGGAACCTGCCCGAGTGAACGAACCCGCTCTTGCCGCGTCGGTGATGCAAGACGAGCGGGGCCGAAAGAACCCGAACAGACACTCGCCTTCTCAGAGAGGGTACCCGCCCGCTCCGGAAGCCAGTCCTTGAAGGACGGGCGCGACCGGCGGGCCGTCGCGCCGCGTTGCGTGAAGCGCCGGGGCCGCGGGTAGCGGATGCGCATGGCATCGATCACCACCACGCGCCTCGCGGGCGAGGTCGTCGAGGCGCTGGAGCTGGCGGGGGAGGCCGCCCGCGCCGACGGCCGCGACGAGCTCACCGCCGAGGACCTGCTCGCCGCGCTGAGCACCCTCGTCGGCGAGCGGGCGCCCGGCCCGCGTCCTCCGGCGCCGGCCCGCGTCACGCCCTACCGCGACGGCCCGTACCTGCTGCGCGGCGCGTTCGAGCTGACCGACCAGGACGGCGAGCCGATCCCGTGCGGTCGCTCGACGGTGGCGCTGTGCCGCTGCGGCCGCTCGCAGCTGCGGCCGTTCTGCGACGGCACGCACAAGCTCGTCGACTTCAGAGCGGAGAGCGGCGCGGAGGGCGCAGCGAGCTGACGCCGTCGTCCCAGGCGCCGAGCAGGTGCGCGGCCCAGCGCGCCTCGATCGCCAGCAGCGCGCGGGCGCCGAAGACGATGTCGCCCGCGAGCTGCGGCTCGGCCGCTGCGAGGCCGCCGGCGAGGTCCCAGGCGGCGATGTTCTCGTGCACGGCGTCGGCGGTGACGTGCTCGTCGAAGAAGTCGGTCGCCTCAGGGCCGCAGCCGAGGCGGCGCAGCCCGTTGCCGTAGCGGCGGTTGGGCAGGGAGGAGGTCATCTCGAACGCGGCGAGGTGGCCGACGATCGCGCCGCGCAGCCGCCGGTGCAGCCCGCAGAGCGACATCAGGTTGACGGTCGCGAGCGTGATCGCGGGGAGCCGGTCGAGGTAGACGCCGTAGGCCGGGTCGAGCCCGAGCGCGCCCATCGCCTTCGCGAACAGGACGGCGTGGATGCGCTCACCGTCGCCGCCGCCGTACTCGTCGGTCTGGATCTCGACGAGCGCCGCCTTCGGTCCGCCGGCCAGGCGCGGGATCGCCCACGAGTGCGGGTCGGCCTCCTTGAGCTGGTAGGCCGAGCGGTGGATCAGGAACTCGCGCACCTGCTCGACATCCGCGCGCGTCTCGATCCGGCGGGAGAGCGGCGGGCCGTCGTCGGCGGCGACGAGCGCCTGCAGCGTCGCCCCGACCTGTGCCGGGTCGACCTCCTCGACCTCGCCCACGAGCCGGCGCAGCGCCGCCTCGAAGGGACGCTCGAGCGCGGCGCGGAAGGCGAGCTGGCCGGGATCCCACTCCCAGTCGGCGTCGACCTCCGCGATCTCGCTGTAGTGCAGCTCGTATGCGACGTACAGCGCGAGCTGCAGGTCGTCGTCGGCGAGCGGGTCGCCGATCGCCGCGAGCTGTGCCGCGGATGGGAGGTCCAGCGGCGTTCCGGGCGCGTCCCGGAGGGTGGTGAAGAGGCGCTCGCTCAGCGGGCCGCGCGGCGTCGGAAGCTCGATCGCGCGGGGACCGCTGGGGCGCGTGACGGTCGTCGCCATGCCCCATAGCTTCACGCGAGCCGCCCGCTTCAAACAGCCGCGGGGCCCGCCGCGGCGGGCGATGGTTGGAAGCGGCCGCCAGCGGTCAGTCTGATGGGCGAGATGACGACGATCGAACCCTCAGCGCTTCCCGCCGCCGACGACCTGCGCCGCCGCTTCGACGCGGCCGGCGGGATGACGGTCGGCGTCGAGGAGGAGCTGATGCTGCTGGCGCCGGAGACGCTGGAGCTGGCGCCTGCGGCCGGCGAGCTGCTGCGGCGCCTCGGCGGCGACACGCGCTTCAAGCCCGAGCTGCCCGCCGCCCAGCTGGAGATCGCGACGACCCCGGCGGCCTCGGTCGCCGACGCCGTCGCGCAGCTCGCCGCCGCCCGCCGCGACCTCGCCGCCGCGGCCGACGGGCTGGCGCTGCCGGCGGTCGCCGGGGTCCATCCCTCCAGCGCCGCCGAGGGCGCGCTGAACAGCGGCGGGCGCTACGACGCGCTGCACGCCGAGTACGGGCCGATCGCGCGGCGCCAGCTCGTCGCGGGCCTGCAGGTGCACGTCGCCGTCGGCGGCGCCGCGCGCACGCTCGCCGTCTACAACGCCTTGCGCACCCACCTGCCCGAGCTGGCGGCGCTGGCGGCGAACGCGCCGTTCCACGCCGGTAGGGACAGCGGCCTCGCCTCGGTGCGGCCGACGATCTGCGAGCTGCTGCCGCGCCAGGGGGTGCCGCCGCGGCTGGAGAGCTGGGAGCAGTTCGCCGCGGAGCTGCGCTGGGGCGCGCGCGCCGGGATGGTGCCGGAGCCGCGGATGTGGTGGTGGGAGCTGCGCCCGCATCCCGCCTTCGGCACGTTGGAGCTGCGCGTCCCGGACGCGCAGACGACTGTCGGCGAGGCGGCCGGCGTGATCGCGTTCGCGCAGGCGCTCGTCGCGACGCTGGCCGAGCGCCATGACGCCGGCGAGCCGCTGCCCGACGCGCCGACGTGGCGGATCGAGGAGAACCGCTGGTCGGCGCTGCGCCACGGACTCGACGGCACGCTCGCCGATCTCGACAGCGGCGAGCGCGTCCCGACGCGCGACCGGCTCAGCGCGCTCGTCGACGCGGTCGCGCCGGCGGCCGAGCGCCTCGGCTGTGCGGAGGCGCTCGGCGCGACGCGCGCGGCGATCGCCGCCAACGGCGCAATCCGTCAGCGCGAGGTCGCGCGCGAGCGCGGCGGCGTCGAGGGTGTCGTGCGCTGGCTGACCGAGCGCTTCACCGCCTGAGCTGCCGCCCGCGGCAGACCGGACCGCTCCGGCCGGCCTGCCGCGGACAAGTCCTCAGCGTCCGCCGCTGACCGCGCCGGCGTTCTCGCGGGCGCTGTCGGCGAGCTGCTGGCCGTGGTCCTGCGCCTCGTCCTTGACGGTCTCGGCGGCGCTCTGCGCGACCTGCTTGCCGTGCTCCAGCGCCTCCTGGCCGGTCTGCTTGACCTGCTCCTTGACCTGGTCGGCCATCGGGCCCAGCTTCTCGTCCTCGACACGTGAGCTGGGGATCAGCATGCCGGCGAGGAAGCCGACCGCGGCCGCTCCGACGGCGAGCCCGAGCGGGTTCTCCTGCGCGACGCCGACGGCGCGTCTGGCCTGCTGCTTGACCTGCTGGCCGTCGGGTGTCGCATCGCCGACCTTGTCGGTCGCGACGCCGAGTCGTTCCTTCACGGTGTCGACCTTTCCGGAGATGTTCTCCTTGGTGCGGGTCTTGACGTCGGCCTTGTAGCCGAGCGCCTCGATCGTCTCGCCCATCCGCTCACGTGTCTGCGCTACCTCGTGGCGGATCGCGTCCGGGTCTTGGCCCATTCGACGTCCTCCTTCACAGTCTCGATCGTCTGTTCCGGCACCGGCGGTGCCGCTTCCTTCATCTCGTCGCGGCCGCGCATCGCGAGCACGCCCGCGATCGCGCCGTAGACGAGCGCGACGATCAGCGCCGCGAGCCACACGTGGTCCAGCGCGGTCGCGAGCAGCGCGATCAGGCACGCCGTCAGCGCGCCGAGCGACAGCAGCGCGACGATGCCGGCGGCGCCGAACATGCCGGCGCCCTTCCCGGCCACCTTGACCTTCTCGCTCAGCTCGGCCTTCGCCAGCTCGATCTCCTGCCGCACGAGCGTGTTGGTCTCGGCGGCGAGGTCGCGCACGAGCTCGCCGATCGACTCGTCGCGGCGATCATGGCCTTCCATCGTCCGCCTCCCCTAGAGCGCGCCGCTGGGCACGGGGGGAGGGGTGGGGCGAGCCGTCGCGCTGGGCACGGCGGGCGGGGCGGTGGGGCGTGCCGTCGCGCTGGGCACGGCGGGCGAGGAGTACCGCGAGCGGCTCGACGCCTTCAGGAAGCGCGAGGCCGCGAAACCGGCGAACAGCCCGATCCCGACGACCGCGAGCGGCTGTCTGCGAGCGAAATCCTCGACATCGTGGAGGATCCGGTCGGCGTCGGACTCGCTGAGGTAGCTGCCGACCTTCTCGGCATGCCCGGCCAGCTGCTCCGCGGCCTTCGCGGGGCCGTCCTGGCCTTCGTCTCTGAGCCGCTCGGCGGTCGAGCGCAGCGCGTGCGCGCTGGAGCTGACCTGCTCGCCGACCTCGGTGGAACGTTGATCGACCTGGTCCTGGATGCGGGATCTCGCTTCTCCCGCGGCCTGCTGGGCCTTCTCCTGGACCTGCTCCTTGGCGCCCTGGGCGTCGATGGTGCTGTGGCTGTCAATCGCCATAGCTGCTTCCTTCCGGAATATGGACTGAAGAGCGCTTCCGGTCGGGTGGCTGGGACCGCGGATCCGAGTTACCCCTCGCCGTCGATCGCAACCGAGGCGGCGAGCGGCCAGGCGCCGGGTGGCGCCTGGTCAGGTCGTTCTTCTGCGTTTCGGCTCGTCGCGCGCGTCGAGCTGCAGCTCCTTTTCGGCGCCGGGCACGCCGGCGTCCAGCTCGCGGCTGCGCTCGCGCTCGGAGTTCAGCTCCATCCCGAGCAGCAGCGCGACGTTCGTGATCCAGAACCAGACGAGCAGCACGACGATGCCGCCGAGCGTGCCGTAGGTCTTGTCGTAGGAGCCGAAGTTGGCGACGTAGAAGGCGAACAGCGCCGAGGCGATCAGCCACACGACGATCGCGAGCAGCGCGCCGGGCGTGACCCACTTGAAGCCGGGCAGCTTCACGTTCGGGGAGACGTGGTAGAGCACGGCGAACATCAGCACGACGACGGCGAGCAGCACCGGCCACTTCGCGATCTCCCAGACCGTCACCGCGGTCGAGCCGATCCCGATCGAGTCGGCGACGGTGTCGACGACCGGGCCGGTCATCACGAGCGCCAGCGCGACCAGCGCCAGCAGCACGACCATCGCGAGCGTGACGAGCAGCTGGAGCGGTCTCAGCTTCCAGAAGGGGCGTCCCTCGGGTGTCTCGTAGACGATGTTGGCGGCGCGCGTGAACGCGCCGATGTAGCCCGACGCCGACCAGATCGCCGCGCCGAGCCCGACGAAGAAGAGCACGCCGGCGGCGCCTCTGTTGGAGGTGAGCGATCTGATCGGTCCGGCGAAGGTGTCGGAGGCCGAGCTGGGTCCGAGTCTCGCGACGATGTCGGTCAGGGATCTCGTCGTCGTCTGCGGATCGCCGAACAGGCCGAGGATCGCGACGAGCGCGATCAGCGCCGGGAAGAGCGACAGCAGCCCGTAGTAGGTCAGCGCCGCCGCCCAGTCGCTCATGTTGTCCTCGTTGTACTCGCGCACGGTGCGCTTGAGCGTCGCGAACAGGCCGGTGCCGGTGTCGGTGCCGGTCGGCGCGTAGTCGGCGCGGCGGCCGGCGCCGCGGTGGGAGTAGTCGCCGGTGCTCATGAGGTCTCCTTCGGAACCGTCGCGCCGAGCGGCGTCAGGCTCACGCGACCTCGCCGGTCGGTCTCTTCGGCAGGCCGGCGGCCTTGCGCAGCCTCTGCGCGATCTCGGCGATCTCCTCCGGCTCGGGGCCGGGCGCGAAGACGGCCGGCTGCGGCGGCAGGTCGTTCGCGAGCGCGCCCTCGGGCATCGCCTCCTCGGCGACGACGAGCGGCTCGCCGGTCTCGGGGTGGGGGCCGTTGAAGACGGCGCCGATCTCGAGGAAGTCGGAGGGCGAGAAGCGGTACAGCTTGAGGTGCTCGCCGCGGTCGATGTGCGGTCTGCACTCGGGGATCTTGTCGGTCGGGATCCGCGGCGAGGGGAACAGTCTCATCAGGTCGGCGCCGGTGAGGTTCTCCAGCGCGCGGGCGTAGGCGACCTGGTGGACGCCGCCGCGCACGAGCAGGTAGCCGGTCAGCGCCCGCGCCGCGGGGTGGTCGACCATCTCGTAGACGCGCAGCTTGCCGCTGCGGGCGCCGGTCTCGAGGAAGAAGTTGTGCGTCAGGTCCTCGACGAGGTCACCGGTCGAGGTGACGTAGTCGCCGTTCCACGGCTTGCCGTTGGAATCCTGGACGAGCGCGGCCGCGCCGCCGGCGATGAACTGCTGGGGGTTGAGCAGATCACCCGGGTTGGGAA
>DATIOB010000731.1:0-4181 GCA_035473605.1 Conexibacter sp. | reverse complement strand
CTGCGCCAGGCGGAGCGGGCGATCACCGAGACGGCCGAGCACCACGCGCACGTGCACCTGCGGTCGCTGGCGCGACACGGCTGACGCGCGCCGGGCGGACGCGCTCGCGCCGCCCCCTCGCCTCCAAGTGGTCGGACCAATATAGTCCCGGGATGACCGAGAGAGCTGTGACCGACACGACCTACGTCTACGACTTCGCGCAGGGGTCGCGCGAGAGACGCGATCTGCTTGGCGGCAAGGGGGCGAACGTTGCAGAGATGACCCGCATCCTCGGCGCCGACCGAGTACCCGCGGGCTTCACGATCACGACGGAGGCGTGCGTCGCCTACATGGAGGCCGACCGCACCGAGCCCGACGGCCTCGCCGGCGAGGTCGCGGAGGCGCTCGCGCGGCTGGAGTCCCACGTCGGCAAGCGCCTCGGCGACGACGGCGACCCGCTGCTGGTCTCGGTCCGCTCCGGCGCGCGCGAGTCGATGCCGGGGATGATGGACACCGTCCTCAACCTCGGCCTCAACGACCGCTCGGTCGAGGGCCTCGCCACGAAGACGGGCAACCCACGGTTCGCATGGGACTCCTACCGCCGCTTCGTGCAGATGTTCGGCAACGTCGTGCGCGGCGTGCCGAGCGAGCGGATCGAGGCGACGATCAGAGCGCTGAAGGGCGAGCGGGGCGCGAGCCTCGACACCGACCTCGACGTCGACGCCCTGCGCGAGCTGACCGCCCGCTTCAAGACGCTCTTCCAGGAGCACACCGGCGAGCCGTTCCCGCAGGAGCCGGGCGAGCAGCTGCGCCAGTCGATCCGCGCGGTGTTCGACTCGTGGATGGGCGAGCGCGCGATCCACTACCGCCGCATCAACCGCATCCCCGACGCCTGGGGGACCGCGGTCAACGTCCAGCAGATGGTCTTCGGCAACAAGGGCGACACGTCGGGTTCCGGCGTCGCCTTCAGCCGCGACGAGGTGACCGGCGAGCCCGAGCCCTCCGGCGACTTCCTCCAGAACGCGCAGGGCGAGGACGTCGTCTCCGGCGTGCGCAACACGCGCGACATCGCCGAGCTGGCCGAGATCATGCCGGCCGCGCACACCGAGCTGATGGAGATCCTGCGCACGCTCGAGCGCCACTACGGCGACATGCAGGACACGGAGTTCACGATCGAGGAGGGGCACCTCTACATGCTCCAGACGCGCAACGCGAAGCGGCCGGCGCAGGCGGCCGTGCGCTTCGCCGTCGACGCGGTGCAGGAGGGGCTGCTCGACCGCGACAGAGCGCTGCTCACGATCGACGCGAGCGCGCTCGACGCGCTGCTGCACCCGACCTTCGACCCGGCCGCCGAGCCGCGTCAGCTGGCGCGCGGTGTCGCCGCCTCGCCGGGCGCGGCGAAGGGCGAGGTCGTCTTCACCGCCGACGAGGCGGTCGCGGCCGCCGCCGAGGGCCGGGCGGTGATCCTCGTGCGCCCGTTCACCGAGGCCGACGACGTCGCCGGCTTCCACGCCGCGAAGGGGATCCTCACGAGCGAGGGCGGCAAGGCGTCGCACGCGGCGCTGGTCGCGCGCGGGATGGGGCGGCCCTGCGTCTGCGGCGCCTCGACGCTGGAGATCGACGTCGAGGCCGGCGAGGTGCACGCGCCCGGCGGCATCGTCATACGCGCCGGCGAGCAGATCGCGATCAACGGCTCGACCGGCCTGATCACGACCGACGACGTGCCGCTCGTCGAGGCCGAGTGGAGCGAGCAGTTCGAGACGGTCCTGGAGTGGTGCGACGAGCTGCGCACGCTCGGCGTGCGCGCCAACGCCGACACGCCTCAGGACGCCAGACGGGCGCGCGAGTTCGGCGCCGAGGGGATCGGCCTCTGCCGCACCGAGCACATGTTCATGGCGGCCGACCGCCAGCCGAAGATGCGCGCGATGATCCTCGCCGACGGGGAGGAGGAGCGGCGCGCGGCGCTGGAGCAGCTGCGCCCGCTGCAGCAGGAGGACTTCGAGGGGCTGTTCGAGGCGATGGCCGGGGTGCCGGTCTGCATCCGCCTGCTCGACCCGCCGCTGCACGAGTTCCTGCCCCAGCGCCACGAGGTCGAGGCGGAGCTGGCCGAGCTGCGCTCCGACGGCGCGGAGGAGGGCGGCGCCGGCGGCGGCAAGCTCGCCGAGCTGGAGCGGACGCTCGTGCGCGTCAAGACGCTGGAGGAGGTCAACCCGATGCTCGGCACGCGCGGCTGCCGTCTCGGGATCCTCTTCCCGGAGATCTACGAGATGCAGGTCGTGGCGATCTTCGACGCCGTCCTGGCGGTGCGCGAGCGGACCGGCAAGGCGCCCCTGCTGGAGGTGATGATCCCGCTGATCGACTACGAGACGGAGCTGGAGATCCTGCGCGAGCTGGTGCTCGACGCGGCGGTCGCGCGCGGGCTGACGGTCGGCGAGGACTTCCTCGTCGGCACGATGATCGAGCTGCCGCGTGCCTGCTTCCAGGCCGACAACATCGCCCACCACGCCGACTTCTTCTCCTTCGGCACCAACGACCTGACGCAGACCGCGCTCGGCTTCTCGCGCGACGACGTCGAGTCGAAGTTCATGGGCGTCTACCTCGACCGCAAGATCCTCGACCGCTCGCCGTTCGAGACGCTCGACACCCCGGGCGTCGGCCAGATGGTGCGGATGGCGGCGTGGCTGGGGCGCAAGACCAAGCACCAGCTGAAGCTCGGCGTCTGCGGCGAGCACGGCGGCGACCCGGACTCGATCGACTTCTTCCACCACTCCGGGATCGACTACGTCTCCTGCTCGCCCTTCCGCGTCCCGATCGCCCGCGTGGCGGCGGCGCGGGCGGCGGCGAAGGAGCGCGCGCAGGGCGCATAGCCGCTTCACCGAATTCACCGACGGCGGCGCGGCTGCCACCGCCTCACTCTGTACACGTACTCGTTTATAGTGCGTCAAACGCCCTGAGAGGAGAGGTTTGTGTTTCAGAGACTGAGATCAGCCGCGTCGCCTTCGATGGTGATCGCGGTCGTCGCGCTCGTGTTCGCGACGACAGGGACAGCGTTCGCCGCCAAGGAGCTGATCACCGGCAGAGACATCAAGAACGGCTCGATCACGACCGCGGACCTCTCCAGAAAGACGCTCAGATCGCTGAGCGGGAGACGCGGTCCGCGCGGCACCAACGGCTCTGATGGCGACCCGGGCTTCCCGGGCCCGACCGGCCCGCAGGGATCGACCGGCGAGCGCGGCGGCACCGGTCCCGTCGGCCCCGTCGGTCCGGCGGGCCCCACCGGCCTGGCCGGCTCCACCGGGCAGACGGGCAGAGCCGGCAGAGACGGCGCACCGGGGCCGCAGGGCGACCCGGGGCTCGAGCCCGTCGCCGGCGGCGACCCGCTCGGTTTCCAGACGGTGACGGTCTTCCCGCTCAGAAGCGGCGACAGACCGGACGACGCCGAGGGCTTGGAGCTGTCCGGCCAGGTGACGCTGGAGGCCGGCGTGCAGTACCAGATCCAGGCGTCGGTCGAATTCACCAACACGGCGGCCGAGAGCGGCGTCGCGTACGGGATCGGGGAGATCCGTGAGAACGGAGCGACGATCGCCGGCGGCACGATCACGACCAGCGCGATCCCGGTCGACGGGGTCAACAGCGCGCAGGGCTCGCTCTCGATCCTCTACACCAGCCCCGGCGGCGGCCAGCTGTCGCTCGTCGGCGCGATCCGCAGCGACACCTTCACCGCCGGTGAGGGCAACGGTCGCCTGATCGTCTACAGAGTCAGCTGATCGGCAGGCAGGGGGCGGCGGTGCGGAGCCGCCACCCCCTGCCGTCAGCCGCGGTGCCAGAATCAACGGTGCGATGTCCTCCGTCACGAGCGCCCATCCCACCGGCCCCGTCGCGCAGGCGTTCGCCGCGCGCGTGCGTGAGCAGGAGGAGCGGGCGCTGTCGCCGCGCGCGACGCGCTCCTACCCGGCCGAGCGCGCGCGCCCGGAGGACGACTGCGGCATCCGCACGCCGTTCCAGCGCGATCGCGACCGGATCGTCCACAGCAAGGCGTTCCGGCGGCTGAAGCACAAGACGCAGGTGTTCGTGGCACCGGAGGGCGACCACTACCGCACGCGCCTCACGCACACGCTCGAGGTGACGCAGGTCTCGCGCACCGTCGCCCGCGCGCTCGGCCTCAACGAGGACCTGACGGAGGCGATCGGGCTCGGCCACGA
>DATIOB010000730.1:0-5247 GCA_035473605.1 Conexibacter sp. | reverse complement strand
GCGGCGGGCGGGTCGTTCCCGGCCCAGGCGGCGCGGGCACCACGTCGAAGGCGTCAAGCCGGCGGCGTCGCGCCGCCGATGCCTCGAACGCCGTCGCCGTCGGGAGTGAGGTCGCATGAGCGCGCTCCGTTCGCGCGCTGCGCGCACCGGCGGCGGTGCCGGTCAGGTGCCGCGTATCGACGGCAGCGGAGACCTCCCGACTATCGACGGGGCCGGCAGTGGTGCCCGTCAGCGTCTGCGCGTCGTCGTGCTGGGCGCGGCGGCGGCGATCGCCGGAACCGTGCTGCTGGCCGCGTCCGGCTGGCTCGTCACGCGTGCTGCCGAACGGCCGCCGGTGCTGGCGCTGCTCGCGGCGATCGTCGTCGTGCGCGCGCTCGGGCTGGTGCGCGCCTTCGGCCGCTACGGCGAGCGGCTGGCCGCCCACGATCTCGCCTTCCGCCAGCTCGCGGAGCTGCGCGTGCGCTGGTATCGCCGGCTGGTCGGCGCTGGGTCGGGCGCGTCGCCGGTCGTGCCGCGCTCTGCGCAAGCTGCGCCTCGCTCTGCGGAGGATGCGCCGGGATCTGCGCCGGCCGCGCCGTACGTCGGACGGCCAGCCGCTGCGAACGCGCGGGAGACGCCGCGCGTGGGGGCGGGATCGCTCTCCGCCGCGGACCTGTTGAGCCGCTTCGTCGTCGACGTCGACGAGCTCCAGCACCGTGACGTGCGCGTGCGGGGACCGGTGCTGATCGCGCTCGTCGCGTCAGTCGCGGCGGTCGGGCTGGCGGTCGCGATCCTGCCGCTGGCGGGGCTCGTGCTCGGTGGCGGGCTGCTCCTCGCGGCGACGCTCGTCCCGGCGGTCGCCTTCGCGGCCGCACGCGGTGCGCTGCGGCGGCAGGGCGCCGCACGGGCGGCGCTGGTCGACGAGCTGGTCGAGGCGATGGAGGCGGCGCCGCAGCTCGCACTCGCCGGTCGCGGGCCGGAGCGGATCGCACGGATCGACGGCGCTTCGGCGACACTTGGGCGGATCGGCCGACGCGACGCCGCGACGGCCGCGTTCGCGCAAGGACTCGGGACGCTGATCGCGGGCGCGACGCTGGTCGCCGTGCTGGCGGTCGCGATCGGGCCGGCGGGCGGCGGTGCGCTGGCGCCGGTCTGGCTCGGCGCGCTCGCCCTGCTCGCGCTGGGCGCCTTCGAGGCCGTCGCGGCGCTCCCCGAGGCGGCAACCCGCGCCGTCGCCGTCGCGGCGGCCGAGCGGCGGTTGGAGGATCCGGTGTCCGCGCCGGCATCTGCGCAGAACGTGCCGCCATATGCGCAAGCCGCGCCCGTGTTTGCGCAGCCTGCGCCGGCGTCTGCGCAGTTGGCGCAGGCATCGCCGCAAGCCGCGCCCGCTTGTGCGCCGCCCGCGCCGGCATCTGCACAAGTCGCGCCCGTCTTTGCGCAGCCTGCGCCGGTAGCTGCACAATCCGCGCCAGCATCCGCGCAATCCGCGCCGCTCCCGCGCGACGCGGGCCTCACGGCGCGTGGAGTGCGACATCGGCCGGGCGGACAAGGGATGCCGGCGGTGCTCGACGGGGTCGACCTCGATCTGGCGCCGGGGAGACGGGTCGCGCTGGTCGGCGCCAGCGGCGCGGGGAAGACCGTCCTCGCCGAGCTGCTCGCCGGGCTCGTCCGCGCCGACGAGGGCGAGATCGAACTCGGCGGGCGGGCGATCGAGACACTCGCGCCGGCGGAGGTTCGCGCGCAGGTGCGGCTCGCCGGCCAGGACGCCCACCTGTTCGCGACCTCGATCGCGAACAACGTCCGGATCGGCGCTCCTGAGGCGACCGACGCGCAGGTGGAGCGCGCCCTGCGCGCCACCGGCCTCGGCGGCTGGCTCGACGCGCTGCCCGACGGCGCCGCGACGCTCGTGGGGGAGGAGGGCTCAGCGGTCTCGGGCGGCCAACGCCAGCGGATCGCGCTCGCGCGCTGCCTCGTCTCGCCGGCACGGCTGCTGCTGCTCGACGAGCCGACCGCGATGCTCGACCCGCCCGCAGCACGCGCCTTCCTCGCCGACCTCGGCGCGGCCGTCGGCGAGCGCGGCGTGCTCGTGGTCACGCACGAGCGGATCGGGCTCGACGCCTTCGACGAGGTCTGGGAGCTGCGCGACGGGCGGCTGCAGATTGCGGAGGAGTGAGGTGTTCAGCGACCCGGGGTAGCTGCCGACCATGGCCGCGCTCGAACATCACGACGCCGCGGGGCGGCTCCACCGTGACGACGGGCCGGCGCGCGTCTTTCCCAGCGGACGGCAGGAGTGGTGGCGCCACGGCCGTCTGCACCGCGACGACGGCCCCGCGATCGTGCACGCCAACGGCTCGGAGAAGTGGTACCGCGACGGCAGACGTCACCGCGTCGGCGCGCCCGCCTGCATCTACGTCAACGGCACCGAGAAGTGGTACGAGAACGGCCTCCGCCATCGCGCAGACGGACCCGCCGCGAGCTATCCGGACGGACGCCGGATCTGGTTCCTCGACGGCGTCAAGGTGAGAGAGGAGCGGGTCGCGCCGGGCGGCGGGTGAGTGGGCTCGAACAGGCGGGCGCCGGACGACGGTTGAGGCGCGCAGGATGCGGCCGCGAGACGAGGTGCGCTCAGCCGCCCGCGGCTGCCACCAGCAGCTCCGCCTCCAGCTCGATCGCGGCGGCCATCGTGCGCACGTCGGGAACGAGCACCGGGTCCGCCAGCAGACCGAAGCAGAGCCGGTCCTCGAACGAGGTGACGGCGACGCGCAGCGCGTGACGCTCGCCGATCTCCGCGAGGCTGTGGAGCGCGTGCACGCGCGCCTCCAGCAGCTCGACGGCGGTCCGCGGGCCGACGACGTTGGAGACCGTCAGCGCGAAGCGGCGCGGGCTGCGCTCCAGCCGCGTCGTGAAGGTGCGCAGCTGCGGCGAGACGCGGCCCAGCTCCTGCAGCAGCTGCTCGCGCCGCTCGGCGTCGCGGTCCTCCTTCCGCACCCGCGTCTGCGCGTGGACGGCGCGCAGCCGCGCGACCGGATCGGCCACTCCGAGCGGCAGCCCCAGCGAGAAGAACGAGTCGCGGTTGGCAGCGTCGTCGCCCTCGTGGTGGAGCGAGACCGGCACCTTCACGCGCACCTCGTCGAGCGCACCGTGATGGTGCTCCAGCCAGCGCCGCAGCGCACCCGCGACGACCGACAGGACCGCATCGTTGACCGTCGCGCCCGCGAGCGAGCGGGCGGCGTCGTGCAGCGGGCCGAACGGCACCGCGGCGAAGCCGATCTCGCGGCGCGTGCCGATCGCGCCGTCGAACGGCGAGCGATCGCGCGAGCGGGCGAACTCGCGCCGCAGGTAGGCGGCGAGATGGCCGCGGCGGCGGGCCTCGTCGGCGGCGTGGCGGGCGAACGCGTCGGCGGCGCTGGGGGCGGGAAGGGCGTCGCGCGAGTGGCCGGGCGCCGGCATCGCATCGCGTGCGTGGCCGGGGGCGGCGGCATCACGCCGGTGGCTGGGCGCGGGAGCGTCGTCGGGCGCGTCCTCCGCGCCGCCATCCCACAGCAGCGTCCGCGCATAGCGCATCGTCGTGGTGCCGTCGGCGAGCGCGTGGTGGATCCGCCAGACGAGCAGCGCACCGCCGTCGGCGAGCGGCACCATCTCGATCTGCCACAGCGGCCGCTCGCGCGGGAGCCGCTGGGCGAACAGGGCCGCGACCGTGTCGAGCACGCCGTCGCGGTCGAGCGGAGCGGCGGGCGCGGCGGAGACGACGTGCCGCGCGATGTCGAACGAGCCGTCGGCGACCCAGGCAGGCGCGTCGGCCGGGCCGCCGAGGCGGCGCGTCAGCAGCGGCGCCCCACCGATCCGAGCGGCGATCCGCGCACGCAGCGCGTCGAGCGACGGGGCGCCTGGAGCGAGCCGCACCACCTTGCACGTGTGGCCTGCGATCGTCGCGCTCTCCAGCGCCAGGATCGCGCGATCCTCGGGCGCGAGCGGGAGCGCGTCGGGCAGCGAAGCCACCCTCACTCCAGCGAGTCGAGGAAGTCGACCAGCGCCGCGAACTTGCGCGGATCGCGCGAGGCGAGCTGGCCGAACGACGGCATCGGCGCCTTCGGCTCGACCAGCACCTCGCGGATCTGCTCGGCCGACAGGCGGCCGCCGACCTGCGTGAGATCCGGCCCCGGCCCGCCGGTGGTGCCGCCTCTGCCGACCTGATGACAGGCGAGGCAGCCCATCTGGTTGAACGCCTGCTGCCCGCGTCTCCACGTCGCGAGCGCGCCGCCGTCGAGCCCCGCGGGCGGCTCGACGCTCACCTCGTAGGCGAACCAGCCTCTCTCCTCGACCGTCGTGCCCGTGCGCGCCGAACCGTCCTCGCCGCCGCATGCGGCCAGCGTCAGCGCGCCGAGCAGGAGAGAGAGCGAGAGGACGCGCATCGCCCGCACGCTAGCGGGCCGGCGCCACGGTCGCGAGCGCTCAGCGCCCGACGCCGACGATGCGCAGCGCCATCTCGCCGTACTCGTGCGCGACGTCGGTCTCGCTCAGCGGGCCCTCGTCGCGGAACCAGACCGCCACGGAGGTCGCCATCTCGATGATCGCGAAGGAGGCGAGCTTGGCCGAGTTGACCTTGAACGCCCCCTGCAGCACGCCACGTTCGATCGTGTCGCGGAAGCGGCGCTCGTACAGCTCGCGGCGGCCGCGCTGCTCGGTCCGCGCCGGCTCCTCGAGGTTTCTCAGCTCGCGGTCGCCGATCAGCGCCGAGCGGCGGTGGCTGGTGTGGACGAGCACGTGCGCCTCCGTCATGCGGCGCAGCTGCTCGACGACGTCGTCGGTGGAGGCGAGCGCCTCGTCCTGCTTGGCGATCATCCGCTCCATGCCCGTCTTCATGAGGCGGGCGAGGATCTCCTGCTTGGAGCCGACGTGGTTGTAGAGGCTCGGGGCCTGCACGCCCAGCTCGGCGGCGACGTGCTTCATCGTCGTGCCGTGGTACCCGCGATCGGAGAAGAGCGTCAGCGCCGCCTCGGCGACGTCGTTCCAGCGACCGGTGCCCTCTCTGGGCGCGGTCGCGGAGGCTGTTGACATGGGCGTGGGCGGCATCGTGTCGATCCTATCTTCGAAGACGGTCGAGTTCGAGAGGGAATCGACTCGGGCTTGCGTACTAACCAACGTTCGTTACTGTACCGCCATGCCGATCTACGAGTTCGCCTGCCGGGGCTGCGGCCCATTCGACGTGCAGCGGCCGATGGCGCAGGCGGCCGAGCCGGCTGCCTGCCCGGGCTGCGGAACGCCCGC
>DATIOB010000729.1:0-6009 GCA_035473605.1 Conexibacter sp. | reverse complement strand
CAGGACGTCCTGATCCGCGCCAACCGCGCCCGCGGCAGGCGCGCGAAGTGGATCCTCGGCACCGACCACGCCGGCATCGCGACGCAGAAGCAGGTCGAGAAGCAGCTCAGAGGGGAGGGGACCGGCCGCGAGGAGCTGGGCCGCCCCGCCTTCACCGAGCGCGTCTGGCAGTGGCGCGAGCAGTACGGCGACACGATCGTCGGCCAGTTCCAGCGGCTCGGCGCCTCGCTCGACTACGACGACGAGCGCTTCACGCTCGACGAGCGCTACGTCGAGGCGGTCCTGAAGGTCTTCGTCGACCTGTACGAGAAGGGCCTGATCTACCGCGACAACTACCTCGTCAACTGGGATCCCGGCAGCAGATCGGCGATCTCGGACCTGGAGGTCGAGGAGCGCGAAGAGGTCGACACGCTCTACTACGTCGACTACAAGCTCGCCTCGGGCGACGGCACGATCACGGTCGCCACGGTGCGGCCGGAGACGATGCTCGCCGACACCGCGATCGCGGTCAACCCGAGCGACGAGCGCTATGCGCCGCTGATCGGCCAGGAGGCGATCCTGCCGCTCGTCGGGCGCCGCCTGAAGATCATCGCCGACGACTACGTCAAGCCGGAGTTCGGCACCGGCGCGCTGAAGATCACCCCGGGCCACGACCCGAACGACTTCGAGATCGGGCGCCGCCACGGGCTCGAGGAGCTGACGGTGATCGGCGAGGACGGCCGCATGACGCAAGCCGCCGGCGAGCGCTTCGCCGGCCTCGGCGTGAAGGAGGCGCAGAAGGCCGTCGTCGCCGCGCTGCGCGAGGAGGGGGCGCTCTCGCGCGAGGAGCCGTACACGCACGTCGTGCCGTTCTCGCACCGCTCCGGCGAGCGGATCGAGCCGCTGATCTCGCTGCAGTGGTTCATGAGAATGGACGAGCTGGCGCAGCCGGCGATCGACGCCGTCAAGGACGGCCGCGTCAGCATCCACCCGGAGCGCTGGACGCGCGTCTACCTCGACTGGATGGAGAACATCCGCCCCTGGTGCGTCTCGCGCCAGCTGTGGTGGGGCCACCAGATCCCCGTCTGGTATCGCGGCGAGGAGACCTACGTCGGCACGACCGCGCCCGAGGGCGACGGCTGGGAGCGCGACCCCGACGTGCTCGACACCTGGTTCAGCTCCGCGCTGTGGCCGTTCGCGACGCTCGGCTGGCCGCAGGAGACGCGCGAGCTGAGAGCGTTCTACCCGACCGACGTGCTCTCGACGGCGCGCGACATCCTCTTCCTGTGGGTCGCGCGGATGATCATGATGGGCCTCGAGTTCGTCGGCGAGGTGCCGTTCAGAGACGTCTACATCCACTCCGTGATCCAGGCGCCCGACGGCCGCCGCATGTCGAAGTCGCTCGGCACCGGGATCGACCCGCTCGACGAGATCGCGACGCACGGCGCCGACGGCGTCCGCTTCGGCCTGCTGGCGATGTCCTCCTCGCAGGACGTGCGCTACTCGGCCGAGAAGGTGCAGCAGGGCCAGCAGCTCGCGAACAAGCTCTGGAACGCCTCGCGCCTGATCCTCACGCGCGTCGGCGACGCGCCGCCCGCGGCGGCCGCGAAGCCGCGCACGGTCGAGGACCGCTGGATCCTCTCGCGCCTGGCGCGCACGCAGACCGCGGTCGAGGAGCGGATCACCGGCTACGACTTCTCGCATGCCGTCCTGGGCCTCTACGACTTCGTCTACGGCGATCTCTGCGACTGGTACCTGGAGCTGGTCAAGCCGCGCCTCTACGAGGCAGAGGGCGAGGAGCGCGCCGATCTCGAGGCGACGCTGCTGCACGTGCTGAGCGAGACGCTGCAGCTGGCCCACCCGGTGATCCCGTTCGTGACCGAGGAGATCTGGTCGCACGTGCCCGGCGCCGACGGCCTGCTGGCCGCGCGCACGACGCCGCCGCTCGACGCCGCCGCCGGCGACGCCGAGGCGGAGAGAGCGATCGCCGACGCGATCGAGGCGGTGCAGGCGCTGCGCGGCTGGCGCGACTCGGTCGGCGCGCCCGCCGGCGCGCGCATCCCCGCGCGGATCGACGCCGCCGGCTACGGCGAGACGGCCGCGCACGTCGCGCGGCTGGCGCGGCTGGAGCTGAACGATCCCTCCGAGTTCGGCGAGGAGCCGGTCGCGCAGGTCGCGATCCCCGGCGGCGCGGTGGCGATCTTCGCGACCGACGCGGTCGACCTCGGCGCGGCCGAGAAGAAGCTGGCCGAGCGCCGCAAGACGCTCGCGGCGGAGATCAAGCGCTGCGAGGGCAAGCTCGGCAACGACGGCTTCGTCGCCAAGGCGCCGCCGGCGGTGGTCGACGCGGAGCGCGCGAAGCTCGCCGCGCTCCAGGAGGAGCTGGCGGCGCTGTGAGCACGCAGGCAGGAACCTGGACGCTGGAGGAGGCCGAGCGCTACCTGCTCGGCCTGGAGCTGTTCGGCATGCGCTTCGGGCTCGACCGCATGCGGCGGCTGATGACGACGCTCGACCAGCCGGAGCGCAGCTTCGACTCGATCCACGTCGTCGGCACCAACGGCAAGTCCTCGACGGTGCGGATGATCGCCGCGATCCTCGAGCGCCACGGCCTGCGCGCCGGCGCCTACCTCTCGCCGCACCTCGTCTCGTTCGTCGAGCGGATCCGGATCGACGACCGCGACGCCGAGCCGAAGGCGTTCGCGAAGGCCGTCCAGCGGGCCGCGCACGCCGCGGCGCTGGTCGACCGCAGCCAGCGCGACGACGACACCGTCACGCAGTTCGAGGCGCTGACGGCCGCCGCCTTCAGCGAGCTGGCGGCGCGCGACGTCGACGTCGCCGTGATCGAGGCCGGCCTCGGCGGTCGCTGGGACGCGACCAACGTGTTGCCCAGCACGGTCCAGGTGCTGACGAACGTCGGCCTGGAGCACACCCGCTGGCTCGGCCCGACCGTGCGCGACATCGCGCGCGAGAAGCTCGCCGTCGTGCGCGACGGGGCGACGCTCGTGATCGGCGCCGACCTCCATCCGGATGCCTTGGAGGAGGCCCACCTGGCGGCCGAGCGCCACGGCGCGCGGCTGGTGCAGGCGCCGGCCGAGCCGGGCGTCGAGGTCGCCGCGCCGGGGACCTTCCAGCGCCGCAACTTCGCGCTCGCGCGCACGGCCGCGGCCGCCTACCTGGAGGCTGTCGGGCGCCAGCTCGACCTCGCCGCCGTGCGCGGCGCCGCCGGCGCGGTGCTCGTGCCCGGTCGCATGCAGGTCGCCGGCCACGAGCCGCTGACGCTGCTCGACGGCGCCCACAACCCCGCCGGAATCGCCGCGATCGCCGAGTCGCTGCCGCAGCTGACGGCCGGCCGCCGGCTCGTCGCGGTGCTGTCGGTGCTCGACGACAAGGACGCGGCCGGGATGCTGCGGGCGCTGCTGCCCCATTGCGAGCAGGTCGTCTTCACGCGCAGCCACAGCCCGCGCGCGCTGCCGCCGGCGACGCTCGCGTCGCTGGCCCAGCAGCTCGGCGGCCCGCCGAGCGAGCTGGAGGCCGATCCGCGCCGCGCGCTGGAGCGTGCCCGCGAGCTGGCCGGAGCGGGCGGCGTCGTGCTCGCGACCGGCTCGATCTACCTGATCGCCGACCTGCTGCGCCCCGCCGGCCAGCGCAACGCGAGCATCCTGTGAGCATGGCCGACGAACCCCGCCCGCCGCGCTTCCTGCCGATGATCGGGCTCGTCGCCGCGATCGTCGCGGTCGTGATCCTCGTCTTCTTCGCGATCGGCTACCTCTTCGGCCGCATGTTCCTCGCATGACGAGAACCCATTTGCCACGCCGCTTTGCAGGAGGTTCGCGACAGTCAGCGAATCGTCCTGTTGCGCCACCGTGGTGCCCCCGCCCCCGGACCCCGGCTACACTCAGCCCGCAATCATGACCCCGTTCGCAATCTTCGGCATCGAGAACAGCGGCCTCAACCTGGCCGTCAACCTCGTGCTCCTCTTCCTCGTCGTCCTCTGGATCGCCCTGATCTACTGGACGTTCGCAGACGCGCGGCGGCGGATCGAGGATCCGATGCTGGTCGGCTGTGCCACGGCGGCCTCGCTGTTCCCGCTCGTCGGCACGCTCGTCTACATGATCGTGCGGCCGCCTGAGTACCTCGACGACGTGCGCGAGCGCGAGCTCGAGATGCAGGCCGCCGAGGCGCGCCTGGCCCAGCTCGGCTACCACCTCTGCCCGCATTGCGACTTCGAGGTGGAGAAGGACTTCCTGCGCTGCCCGAACTGCATGCGCAAGCTGAAGGACCCGTGCCGCAGCTGCGGCAAGCCGCTCGACCCGACGTGGAAGGTCTGCCCGTTCTGCGAGACCGAGGTCGAAGCGACCGCCGCCGCACCGCGGCGCGCACGGCGCCGGCGCGTCGAAGACGTCGCCGAGCCGACGCAGTAGCAGCACCCCTCTCGAACTGAACCCCAAGGAGCCTCTTCCCGATGAGCCGGACCCTGATCCTGGTCAAGCCGGATGCCTTCGCCCGTGGCCTGACCGGCGAGATCCTCGCCCGCTTCGAGCGCAAGGGCCTCTCGATCGTCGCGCTGGAGCAGCAGACGCTGACCTCCGCGACCGCCGAGACGCACTACGCCGAGCACAAGGAGCGCCCCTTCTTCGGCGAGCTGGTCGAGTTCATCACCTCGGGTCCGCTCGTCGCGGCCGTGCTGGAGGGCAACGACGCCGTCAAGGCCGCCCGCCAGATCATCGGCGCGACCAACCCGCTCGAGGCCGCGACCGGCTCGATCCGCGGCGACTTCGCGACCGAGGTCGGCCAGAACCTCGTGCACGGCTCGGACTCCGACGAGTCGGCCGCCCGCGAGGCCGCGATCTTCTTCCCCAACCTCTGAAGCTCCTTCTCGCATCCCGCTCTCCCCAGCGGAGAGCGATCCTGACGCAGCTGGGCATTCCCTTCGAGGTCTGCCCGGCTGACGTCGAGGAGCTGATGGACGGCGACCCGGCCGCGATCGCGGTCGAGAACGCGCGGCGGAAGGCCGATGCGCTCGCCGAACAGGCCGCGCAGGCCGGCCAGACCGTGCTCGGCGTCGACACGATCGTCGTGATCGAGGGCGAGATCCACGGCAAGCCGGACGACGCCGCGCACGCCCGCCGCACGCTCGCGACGCTCGCCGGCCGCCACCACGACGTGCTCAGCGGCATCTGCGTCGTGGAGCCCGGCGGGGAGCCGCGCACGGCGCTCGCCCGCACCCGCGTCAGCTTCCGTCCGCTCGACGACGAGACGCTCGACTGGTACGTCGCGACCGGCGAGTGGGAGGGGCGCGCAGGCGGTTACGCGATCCAGGAGCGCGGCGCCGCGCTGATCGCCGGCATCGACGGTGACTACCTCAATGTCGTCGGTCTGCCGGTCGCGGCCTTCCTCGACCTGGTGCCAGCGATCTTGCGAGAGAACTCCTGAAGCTGCGATTTGCAGCGCCTTCGCGCCATCGCGCGGTCTCGACGCCCACGGGGCGGCCTTCCGCGTCCGCTACACTCCCGGCCGGGACGGGCCCCCGGCCGGACGCCGTTGACAGGCGACTTGCGGGGGCCCTTTCTGACATCCCCCTCCTTCACCCATGGGCTTCTTCTCCTACTTGACCGGGTTCGGCGGCCGCGACATGGCCGTGGACCTCGGCACCGCCAACACCCTCGTCTACGTGCGGGGTCGCGGGATCGTGCTCTCCGAGCCTTCGGTCGTCGCGGTCGACTCGCGCTCGGGCGAGGTGCACGCGGTCGGGATCGAGGCGAAGCGGATGCTCGGCCGCACCCCCGGCACGATCTCGGCGATCCGTCCGCTGAAGGACGGCGTCATCGCCGACTTCGAGGTGACGGAGGAGATGCTGCGCCACTTCATCCAGAAGGTGCACCAGAACCGGTGGGCGCACCCGAGGGTCGTCGTCTGCGTCCCGTCGGGCGTGACCGGCGTCGAGAAGCGCGCCGTCGAGGAGGCCTGCCTGTCGGCCGGCGCGCGTCAGGCGTACCTGATCGAGGAGCCGATGGCCGCGGCGATCGGCGC
>DATIOB010000728.1:0-6418 GCA_035473605.1 Conexibacter sp. | reverse complement strand
CCGGCTACGTCGCCGGCGGGATCTCGCCGCTCGGCCAGCGCCGCCTGCTGCCGACGCTGCTCGACGACTCCGCGCTCGCGTTCGCGACGATCTTCGTCTCCGCCGGCCGCCGCGGGCTGGAGATCGAGCTGTCGCCGGCCGACCTCGCGAGACTGACGAGAGCCGACGTGCTGCCGCTCCGACGCGGCGCGTAGTGGCGCATCGGCGCCCATGGCGTCACGACGCCATGCACGCCGTCGCCCGCGCGGGGTAGGTTCAGCAGGGCGTTGCAAGACCGGCCCCGTCCATCAGCCCCTGCCTCCGCGCGAGATCCGCTCGCGTGGGGTGTCGCGCTGCTCGCGTTCGCCGGCTTCGTCGCCAGCCTGATCCTGTGGAGAAGCGGCGGCGGCAGCGTCGACCTCTCGTGGGCGAGCGAGCTCGACCTGCGGCTGCACTTCAGCTTCGACGGCCTCGGCGCGCTCTACGCGCTGATGGCGACCGGGATCGGCGCGGCCGTCTTCGCCTACGCGACCGCCTACCTGCCGCTGCACCTCGAGCACCAGCAGCGCCCCGCGCGCGACCGCTGGCGCTTCTGGCCGTGGATGGGCCTCTTCACGCTCTCGATGGTGGGCCTCGCGACGGCGCAGGACCTGATCCTCCTGTTCGTCATGTTCGACCTGACCGCGGTCTGCTCGTACTTCCTGATCGGCTTCGACCGCCAGGAGCGCGCCTCGCGCCTCGCCGCGCTGATGGCGCTGCTGGTGACCGGGATCGGCGCCGTCGCGATGCTGATCGGCGCGGTGATCCTCTACGCCGATCACGGCAGCTTCTCGATCCCGGAGCTGTCGCGCACGCTGCAGGAGAGCGGCGCCGCCAGCACGACCACGACCGTCGCGACCGCGCTGATCGCCGTCGCCGCGTTGACGAAGTCGGCCCAGGTGCCGCTGCACTTCTGGCTGCCGCGCGCGATGGCGGCGCCGACGCCGGTCTCCGCCTACCTGCACTCGGCCGCGATGGTCGCCGCCGGCGTGCTCGTGATCGGCCGCGTCTACCAGCTGATCGAGGTCAGCCAGGTCGTGCTCGACGGGCTGCTCGTCGTCGGCCTCGCCTCGATCGCGATCGGCGGCGCGATCTCGCTCACGCGCGACGGCTTCAAGCAGGTGCTCGCCTACTCGACGATCTCGCAGTACGGCTACGTCGTCGCGCTCTACGGGATCGGCGGCAGAGCGGGCGCGGGAGCGGCCGCCTTCTACGTCGTCGCGCACGCGCTCGCGAAGTCGGCGCTGTTCCTGACGGCCGGCGCGGTGACGATGGCGACCGGCGCCAGAAAGCTCTCGCAGGTCAGCGGCCTGTGGCGCGAGCTGCCCGTGCTGGCGGCGGCGAGCGCGGTCGCCGCGGCGACCCTCTCCGCGCTGCCGCTGACGATCGGCTTCTTCAAGGACGAGCTGTTCTTCCACGCCGCCGCCGGCCGCTCGACCGCGCTCGGGATCGCCGCCGTGATCGCCGCCGGCCTCACCTTCGCGTACACCTGGCGCTTCTGGACCAGCCTCTTCCTCGGCCCGCGCAGAGCGTGCGAGAAGGGCGCCAGCCAGCCGCTCGACCCGCTCCCCGTGCTGCTGGTCGCGCCGATCGCCGTGCTCGCGCTGCTCGCCTTCCTCGGCGGCCTTATCACCGCGCCGTTCGCCGAGCTGGCCAGCGACGCCGCCGCCGCGACGCTCGGCCACCCCGCCGAGGTGCACGTCGCCTACCACCTCGACACGCGCACGGAGAACCTGATGGCGCTCGGCGCCTGGGCGCTCGGCGCGCTGCTGCTGGCGACGCCGGGCCTGTGGGGCGGACCGGCGCGCGCGCTCGCGCGCGCCGGCGAGCGGTTCGGTCCCAACCGCGTCTACGAGGTCGGCCTCAACTTCCTCAACCACCTCTCGACCGCGTTCCACGACATCGAGGTGCGCGACCTGCGCAGCCGCGTCGCGGCGGTGCTCGTGCCGGGCGGGATCCTCGTCGCGCTCGGCTTCATCGCGACGCCGACCGCCGGCGCCTTCACGGTCGGCCCGATCAGCGGCACCGACCTGCTCGTCGTCGCGATGCTGGCGCTCGTCGCGATCGCGGCGATCGTCGTCACGAGCGCCCACGAGCACGTCGCGATCGTGCTCTCGCTCGCCGTCGTCGGGCTCGGCCTCGCGACCGTCTACGCGCTGCTCGGCGCGCCTGACGTCGCGCTCGTCGCGGTGCTCGTCGAGACGGTCGTGACGCTCGTCTTCCTCGCGATCGTCGCCTACGCGCCGCGCGGCGAGCGGCCGACCAGACGCGAGCTGGAGGGCGCGGCGTCGAGACCGCACCGCCGCCAGCACGAGAGCCGCCGCTGGCGCGACCCGCTGATCGGCTTCGTCGCCGGCGCCGCCGCCTTCCTCGTCGTGTGGGCGTCGCTGTCGCGCCCGGCCGCGACCGAGCGGGTCGTCAACGAGCAGGTCCGACTGACGCCGGAGGCGCACGGCCTCGACGTCGTGACGGTGATCCTGGCCGACTTCCGCGGCCTCGACACGATGGTCGAGATCACCGTCATCGCGGTCGCGGTCTTCGGCGTGATCGCGCTGCTGCGACGCGGGAGGACGTGGTGAGCATCCTCACCGAGACGGTCGCGCGGCTGCTGCTGGCGCCGTCGATCGTCGTCGCCGCGGCGATCCTCGTGAAGGGCTACGTCGACGTCGGCGACGGCTTCAGCGCCGCCGTCGTCGTGACGCTCGCGATCGCGACCCAGTACCTCGTGCTCGGCGCCAGACGGACCGAGGAGGAGATCCCGCTGCTGCGCCACGCGCCGCGCGTCGCGATCGCCGGCCTGCTGATCGCGCTCGCCTCGGGCTTCTTCCCGCTGCTGTTCGGCGACCCGCTCTTCAGCCACGAGCCCGGCCCCGGCGACAGAGTCGTGCACGTCGGCAGACTGGAGCTGATGACGCCAGTGCTGTTCGACGTCGGCGTCTTCATGCTCGTCGCGGGCGCCCTGATCGCGCTGATCCACCATCTCGCCGAGCCGCCCGAGCTGGAAGCCGAAGCCGACGCCGAAGCGGAGGCGACGAGATGACGCTGATCTTCGCGCTCGCCGTCGCGATCGTCTTCGGCGCCGGCGCCTTCCTCGTGCTGACGAACGACCTCGTGCGCGTCGTCGCCGGGATGGTGCTGATCTCGCAGTCGGCGGTGCTCGTCGTGATCGCCTCCGGGCTGACGCGCGGCGACGCGCCGATCCTGCCGACCGGCGACAAGCAGCCGAGCGACCCGCTCGTGCAGGCGATGGCGCTGACGGCGATCGTGATCGGCCTCGCCGTGACCGCGCTGCTGCTGGCGATCGTCGCGCGCGTGCGCGCGACGCTGCGCTCGCTGGAGGTCAGAGAGCTGGCGCGCGACGAGGCCGAGCACACGGCCGACCTGGAGCAGTCGCTCGACGAGATGTACGAACGGCTCGAGCCCGCGGAAGAGAGCGAGGAGCAGTGACCGCGCTCGCGCTCGCGCTGCTGCTGCCGTGGGTCGTCGGGGTCCTGCTGCTGCTCGCCGACGGCAGACGCAGAGTGTTCGGCTGGGTCGCCGTCGGCGGCCTGCTCGCCAACCTCACGGCGCTCGTCGTGCTCGCGATCGACGTGCTGCCCGACGGCTCGCGCACGATCGTCACCGGCGGCTGGGAGGGCGGCGTCGGGATCGTCCTGAGAGCCGACGCGCTCGGCGTCGTCTTCGCGCTGCTGTCGTCGTTCGTCGTGCTCGCCGCGCTCGTCCACGAGGTGCTCGACGGCGTCCGCTCGCGCACCTTCCCGGCGCTCGTCGTGCTGCTGGCGACCGGCCTCACCGGCCTCTTCCTGACCGGCGACGTCTTCAACTTCTACGTCTTCTTCGAGCTGGCGATGATCGCGGCATACGTGCTCACCGCCTACGGGGACGACCGCCATCAGCTCGGCGCGGCGCTGATCTTCGCCGTCGTCAACCTCGTCGGCTCGTTCCTCTTCCTGATCGCGGTCGCGGCGACCTACCACGTCACCGGCACGCTCTCGATGGAGGACGTCGCGACGCGGATGGCCGACGTCGAGCCGAACGCCGCGATCCTGATCGCCGTCACCTTCTTCGTCGCCTTCGGCACCAAGCTCGGGCTGTTTCCGTTCCACTTCTGGCTGCCGGCCGTCTACGCCGGCACGCGGCCGGCTGTCGCCGCGATCCTCTCCGGCGCGCTCGCCAACATCGGCGCGTACGGCCTGCTGCGCTTCGGCGCCGGCCTGCTGCCGAACGAGCTGGCGCTCGGCTCGACGGTGCTGATCGTGATCGGCAGCGCCTCGGTGATCTACGGCGCGCTGCTGGCGGTCAGCCGCCGCGACCCGGCGGAGATGCTCGCCTACTCGGCGATCGGGCAGGCCGGCTACGTGCTCGTCGCGCTCGGCGTCGGCGGCCCGATCGGGCTGGCGGCGGCGGTGCTGTACGCGATCCTCAACGCGCTCTCCAAGGCGCTGCTGTTCCTCTCCGGCGCCCTGCGCGGCGCGCTCGTCGCGGCCGCCTTCGCGGTCGGCGCGCTGTCGCTGGCGGGGATGCCGCCGACCGCCGGCTTCCTCGGCAAGCTCGCGCTCTTCCGCAGCGGCGTCGACATCGGCAGCGTCGCGCTCGTCGTGCTGCTGTTCGTCGGCGGCGCGCTCTCGTTCGTCTACGCCTTCCAGCTCTACCAGCACGAGTTCTGGCGCGGCGGTCGCGTCCACGCCGGCACCGACGAGGCGGAGATCAACGCGACCGCCGACCGGCAGCCGGCCAGCCCCGTCGCCGTGCGCGCGGTGAGCGTGGTGCTGGCGCTGGTCGTGCTCGGCCTCGGGATCTGGCCGGAGCCGCTGCTGTCGCTGTCGGCCGACGCCGCCGCCGTCCTGCACGGGGGAGCGACGCGATGACTCCCGGCCTCGGCGCGCGCCTGCTCGCGATCGTCGTGCTGCTGGTGATCTGGCTGCTGACGCTCGGCTCGCTCGCGTGGGGCGACGTGCTCGTCGGACTGGTGCTCGCGATCATGCTGGAGCTGGGCTGGCGCCGCCGGGTCGCGCGCGGCGGCACGATCGGGACCGCGGACGGCGAGCTGCAGCGGCCGCCGCTGCACCGCGCGCTGCTGGCGCTGCCGGCGCTGGTCGCCGCGGTGATCGTCGAGATCACGCGCGGGACCTGGGAGGTCGCGCAGTACTCGGCCGGGCTGCGCGAGGTCGAGCACGACGGGATCGTCGAGATCGAGCTGGAGGGGATCTCGGAGGAGGGCGTCGCGGCGTGGGCCTTCATCTCGACGATCTCGCCCGGCGAGCTGGTGCTCGACGTCGACGAGGAGCGCGGCGTGCTCGTGATCCACGCGCTCGACGCGAGCGACCCGGAGGCGATCCGCGCCCGCCACCACGACTTCTACGAGCGCTACCAGCGAAAGGTGATCCCGTGAAGGAGGTCCGCCGATGCCCGAGATCGTGATCGTCGTGGCGCTCGTCTGCGTCGTCGCGATGCTGGCGGTCGGCGCCGCGGTGCTGCTGCGCGCCCGCGACGTGCTGGAGCGCGTCGTCGCACTCGACCTGCTGACCGTCATCTGCGTGATGCTGCTGGCGCTGCTCAGCTACCTGCGCGAGGTCTCCTACTACCTCGACGCGGCGCTGGCGCTCGCCGCGCTGTCGTTCGTCGCGACGCTGGCGGCCGTCAAGTCCGACGGCGGCGGAGGGCCGTTCCGATGACCGCGACGGCGCTCGAGGCGCTCGGCGTGGCGCTGATCGCGCTCGGGATCGCGACGACCGCGGTGACCGTCTACGGCGTCGTGCGGATGAGCGGGCTCTACACGCGGCTGCAGGCCGCGAGCAAGGCGTCGATGCTCGGCGCCGTCGCGATCCTCGCCGCGTCGGTCGGCACGCGCGACGGCGCGACGATCGCGCGCGCCGTCGTCGTCGCGCTGTTCCTGCTGCTGACGACCCCGGTCGCCGCGCACGCGATCGCGCAGGCGGCCTACCGCCGCGACCGCGAGGCGTCGAGATCGTCGGAGGAGGAGGCCGCGGCGGAGGCGGACGCGAGCCGCCGCACGCCGAACAGCAGCAGCAGATCGACGAGCAGACCGATCACCGCGCCGAACTGCGACTCGTAGAAGTCGAAGACGCGGCCGATCAGGATCGAGACGAGCAGCGCCCGCTCGAACCAGCGCACCGCCGCGTCCATCTGATCGCGGCGCACGAAGACGATCCCGCGCGCGACCATCACGCCGGCGACGAAGCTGGCGCTGACGCTCGCGACGTTGCCGAAGTGGACCGACCCGGGCGTCGAGCTGGCGCGGGTGCGGCTCGAGCAGGGCTTCGACCACCTGCACGAGCAGGACCTGGAGCGGGCCGCGCAGGCGTTCGACGCGGCGTCGCGCGAGGCGCCGGACAGCCCGTACGGGCGCGAAGCGCTGCTCAACCTCGCGACCGTGCAG
>DATIOB010000727.1:0-7337 GCA_035473605.1 Conexibacter sp. | reverse complement strand
CCCCAGCTCGCGGCAGATCTTCGCGCTGGGGCCGTAGTGGTCGAAGTGGCCGTGCGTGAGCGCGTGCGCGGTGACCGTGCGGCCGCGCAGCTGCTTCAGCACGCGGCGGCCGTCGAGCGGGCTGCCGGCGTCGATCAGGACGTCGTCGACGAGATAGACGTTGATGCCGTTGGGCGGGAATCCCGCCAACTGGAGGACACCGTCTGCGAGTTGGTGCATCGGCCCGATGGTACTGAGACGTACCGGGCTGTGCGGCGGTTCGGGCACGGCTCGGTCCGCGAACAGTCGAACGTCCGTTCGCCCGTCTATATTGAATCTCAATGCCGCCATCCGATCAGCTCGTCGTCTCCGGCGCCCGCGAGCACAATCTCAAGGACGTCACCGTCACACTCCCGCGCAATGCGCTGACGGTGATCACCGGCCTGTCCGGATCGGGCAAGTCGAGCCTCGCCTTCGACACGATCTACGCGGAGGGCCAGCGCCGCTACGTCGAGTCGCTGTCCGCCTACGCACGCCAGTTCCTCGGGCAGATGGACAAGCCCGACGTCGACTCGATCGACGGCCTCTCACCGGCGATCTCGATCGACCAGAAGACGACCTCGCGCAACCCGCGCTCGACGGTCGGCACGGTCACCGAGATCTACGACTACCTGCGCCTGCTGTGGGCCCGCGTCGGGCAGCCGCACTGCCCCAGATGCGGCAGAGCGATCGCCGGCCAGTCGGCCGAGCAGATCATCGACCAGGTGATGGACCTGGAGGACGGCACCCGCTTCATGGTGCTCGCGCCGATCGTGCGCGGTCGCAAGGGCGAGTACGGCAAGCAGCTCGACGAGCTGCGCGCGGAGGGCTACACGCGCGTGAAGATCGACGGCGAGCTGCGGCGGCTCGACGAGGAGATCAGACTCGACAAGAAGTTCAGACACGACATCTCCGTCGTCGTCGACCGGCTCGTGATGAAGTCGGAGCTGCGCAAGCGGCTCGCCGACTCGATCGAGACGGCCGTCACGCTCGCCGACGGGATCGTCGAGCTGGAGCTGGTCGACAGCGGCGAGCTGCGCACCTACTCGGAGAAGTTCGCCTGTCTCGAGTGCGGCATCTCCTTCCCGGAGCTGGAGCCGCGGCTGTTCTCCTTCAACGCCCCGCACGGCGCCTGCCCGCGCTGCACCGGGCTCGGCTCGCAGATGGAGATCGATCCCGACCTCGTCGTGCCGGATCCGTCGCTGTCGATCGGCGAGGGCGCGATCGCGCCGTGGTCGGCGAGCGCGTCGAACTACTACGAGCAGCTGACGCAGTCGATCTCCGAGCGCTACGACGTCGACCTCGAGACGGCGTGGGAGGACCTCGGCCAGGAGGCGCAGGACTTCTTCCTCCACGGGACCAACGGCGACCAGGTCCACATCCAGTACAAGAACCGCTTCGGCCGTCGTCGCTCGTACACGACGAGCTTCGAGGGGATCGTGCCGAACCTCGAGCGGCGCTACCGCGAGTCCGACTCCGAGTGGGCGCGGGAGAGAATCGAGGAGTACATGTCGGTCGTGCCGTGCCCCGACTGCAGAGGGGCGCGCCTGCGACCGGAGGCGCGCGCCGTGCTGGTCGGCGGCACCGCGATCCACGAGTACACGCACATGCCCGCGCGGCGGGCGCTCGGCTGGATCAAGGAGCTGCAGCTGAGCGACCAGGAGCGGCGGATCGCGAAGCTGATCCTGCGCGAGATCGAGGAGCGGCTCGCCTTCCTCGAGAACGTCGGCTTCGGCTACCTGTCGATGGACCGCGCGGCGGCGACGCTGTCGGGCGGCGAGGCGCAGCGGATCCGGCTGGCGACGCAGATCGGCTCCTCGCTGGTCGGCGTCCTCTACATCCTCGACGAGCCGTCGATCGGCCTCCACCAGCGCGACAACGAGAAGCTGATCGGCACGTTGGAGCGGCTGCGCGACCTCGGCAACACGGTGCTCGTCGTCGAGCACGACGAGGGCACGATGCGCGCCGCCGACCACGTGATCGACATGGGGCCGGGCGCCGGCGAGCACGGCGGCCACGTCGTCGCCGAGGGCACGGCGGCGCAGATCGAAGCGGTCGCGGAGTCGCAGACCGGGCAGTTCCTCGCCGGCACGCGCCGGATCGAGATCCCGCCGCAGCGGCGCACGCCGAGCGGCTACGTGACGATCGAGGGCGCGCGGCAGAACAACCTCAAGGACGTCACCGTGAAGGTGCCGCTCGGGACCTTCACCGCCGTCACCGGCGTCTCCGGCTCGGGCAAGTCGACGCTCGTCAACGACATCCTCTACAAGAGCGTCGCGAACAGACTCCACCGCGCCAAGCAGCGGCCGGGCGCGCACAAGCGCATCACCGGGCTCGACCAGCTCGACAAGATCATCGCCGTCGACCAGTCGCCGATCGGGCGCACGCCGCGCTCCAACCCGGCGACGTACATCGGCCTCTTCGACCTCGTGCGCGCCCTCTTCTCCAGAACGCAGGAGGCGAAGGCGCGCGGCTACAAGCCGGGCCGCTTCTCCTTCAACGTCAAGGGCGGCCGCTGCGAGGTCTGCAGGGGCGACGGCCAGATCAAGATCGAGATGCACTTCCTGCCGGACGTCTACGTCCCCTGCGAGCAGTGCCACGGCAAGCGCTACAACCGCGAGACGCTCGAGGTCCACTTCAAGGGCAAGTCGATCGCCGACGTGCTGGAGATGCCGATCGAGGAGGCGCTGACCTTCTTCGAGCACATCCCGAAGATCCGCCGGCGCGTGCAGACGCTGCACGACGTCGGGCTCGACTACATGCGCCTCGGGCAGCCGGCGACGACGCTCTCCGGCGGCGAGGCGCAGCGCGTCAAGCTGGCCGCCGAGCTGGCCAAGGTCGCGACCGGCAAGACGCTCTACATCCTCGACGAGCCGACGACCGGTCTGCACTTCGCCGACATCGAGAAGCTGCTGGAGGTGCTGCAGCGGCTGGTCGACCAGGGCAACTCGATCGTCGTGATCGAGCACAACCTCGACGTCATCAAGACCGCCGACCAGCTGATCGACATGGGTCCCGAGGGCGGCGACGAGGGCGGCATCCTGCTCGGCACCGGCACGCCGGAGGAGATCGTCGCGACGCCGGGCTCGGTCACGGGCGACTTCCTGCGCGACATCCTCGCGACCGAGCGCCCGGCGGCGAGGGCGGCGAGAAGAGCCGCGCCGAGAAGACGCCGCGCGCGCAAGGTCGCGGCGGCGGCGTAGCAGGGGAGGGCGTGCTGCGGCTCGCGCGCCGCGGGAGCATCCCGCCGCGGCTCGTCGCGACGAGCCGCTAGCGTCCCTGCGATGAGCGAGACGGCCGAGCTGCGGCGCAAGGCGATCCTGTGGGCGCAGAAGTGGCGCTGGTACCAGCGCAGCGAGCTGCCGTGGAACCGCGGCCGGCTCCACTGGGAGCTGCTGCAGCGGGAGGCGTTCGCGCGCTGGCCGCTGCACGGCAACGTGCTCGAGGCGCTGCGCGAAGGACGGCTGGAGATCGGCCCCGGCGTGATGTTCGAGCCCGGCGTCTGGCTGACCGCGCCTGACCAGGCGCGCCTGCGGATCGGCGCCGGCAGCTTCCTCAACCTCGGCGTGATGGTCGCCGCGATGGAGCTGGTCGAGATCGGCGAGCACTGCATGTTCGCCAACGGCTGCTTCGTGACCGACGGCAACCACCGCTTCGACGACCCGCACAAGCCGGTGCCGTGGCAGGGCTTCACGACGAAGGGGCCGACGCGGATCGGCGACAACGTCTGGTGCGGCGCCAACGTCGTCGTCACCAGCGGCGTGACGATCGGCGAGCGCGCGGTGATCGGCGCCAACAGCGTCGTCACGAGCGACATCCCCGCCTTCAGCATCGCCGCCGGCGCGCCGGCGAGAGTGCTGAAGCGGATCGAGTACCCCGCCGACGCAGGGTAGGGGGCGCGCTCGCGCGAGGGGGTGGGGTGCGAGGGCGCGGCGAAGACGGAGGCGCTACTTGGACAGCATCGTGCTGACGCCGAAGATGATCGCGCCGAGGCAGATCGCCAGGCCGATCAGCGCGACGGCGCCGTAGCCGACCATTGCCAGCGGACGCGACTGATGCTGCGCCTCGCCGGCACGCACCGCCCCGAGGATCAGCAGCGAGAAGGCGATGGTGACGCCGACGCCGGCGATCAGACCGGCCTCGACGACCTCCAGCAGCTGGCCCCAGTCGACGATCTTCGCCGCCAGCGGCGCGACCGTCTCGACCCCCGGGAGGCTCACGCGCTGCCCTCGGTCGCGGTCGTCGTGATCGCCGCGCCCTTCTGCAGGCGGCGGGCGAATATGAAGCCGACGAGCGCGACGCCGGCCGCGGCGACGACGATCGGCCCGGCCGCGCCGTCACCGAACAGCTGCGTGATCGCGTAGACGAGCCCGCCGACGAAGGCCGAGGCCGGCAGCGTCAGCACCCAGGCGACGAGGATGTTGCCCGCGACGCCCCAGCGCACCGCTGACAGCCGCTTGGCGGCGCCGGCGCCCATCACGGCGCCGGAGATCGTGTGGGTCGTCGAGAGCGGGTAGCCGAAGTGGGTCGCGGCGAGGATCACGGCCGAGCCGGAGCCCTGTGCGGCGAAGCCCTGCGCGGCGTCCATCTTGATGATGCGGCTGCCCATCGTCTTGATGATCCGCCAGCCGCCCATGTAGGTGCCGAGCGCGATCGCCGTCGCGGCCGAGACGACGACCCAGGTCGGCACGCTCGCGTCGGCGCCGAGATGGCCGCTGGAGATCAGCGCGAGCGTGATGATGCCCATCGTCTTCTGCGCGTCGTTGGTGCCGTGCGCGAGCGCCAGCAGGCCGCCGGAGAAGATCTGCCCGACGCGGAAGCCGCGGCTGACCGGCCCGGGGGCGAGCTTGCCGACGATGCGGTAGGCGCAGAGGATCGCCAGGCCGGCCGCCGCGAACGCCAGCAGCGGCGCGATCAGCGCCGGCACCAGGACCTTCGAGACGATCCCGTCGCCGTGGATCGCGCTCGTGCCGACGGCGACGAACATCGCGCCGACGATGCCGCCGATCAGCGCGTGGGAGCTGCTCGACGGCAAGCCGAAGTACCACGTCACGAGGTTCCAGACGATCGCTCCGACCAAGCCGGCGAAGACGATCGTCGTCGTCACGGCGCCCTGGTCGACGATGTTGTTGGCGATCGTCGATGCGACCTCGAGCGAGAGGAAGGCGCCGACGAAGTTCAGCACCGCCGCCAGCGCGACCGCGACGCGCGGGTTGAGCGCGCGCGTCGAGATCGAGGTCGCGACGACGTTGGCGGTGTCGTGGAAGCCGTTGGTGAAGTCGAACGCGAGCGCCGTCGCGACGACGATGAAGAGGATGATGTCCTGGTCCATCGGGACGGAGCGTCAGGAGTTCTTGATGACGATGCCTTCGAGCACGTTCGCGACGTGCTCGGTGGCGTCGATCGCGTCCTCGAGACGCTCGAACAGGTCCTTCCAGCGGATCACGACCATCGGGTCGATGCCGCCGTCGAACAGCGACGCGATCGCCTCGCGGACGACGCGATCGCCCTCATTCTCGAGGCGGTTGACCTCGACGGTGAAGTGCGAGATGTCCTTGAAGTCGCGCATCCGCGGGATCGCCTCGACGATCTGACGCGTCGACTGGAAGAGGATGTGGGCCAGTCGCTGCGCCTGCTCCATCGGCGCCTCGATCTTGTAGAGCCCGAGGTAGTCGGCGACCTCTTCGGTGAAGTCGACCACGTCGTCGATTCTCGACGCCAGCTCGAGGATGTCCTCGCGGTCGATCGGCGTGACGAAGGTGTTGTTGAGGCGATTGATGATGTCGTTCGTGATGCGGTCGCCCTCCTGCTCGCAGATCAGGATGTCCCGCGCGAGCCCCTTCGTCTCGGGGAAGTTCCGCAGCATCTGGTCGAGCAGGTCGGCTGCCTGCAGCGCGTTGCGGCCAGCCTCCTCGAACAGGTCGAAGAACTCGCGGTCGCGGGGGGAGAAGATCTGTGACAGGCGCGCCATGTGTGAACGATCCGTGTACGAGATGTGTACGACGGCGCGGAGTGTAGAGGCTTGGCCGGCAGGTCGCGCGGCCGGGCCTCGTGCCCGGCCGCAAATGCGCCGAAAAGGCGCGCGGAATCGCCTGCGGTCGCTGCGTTTCAGCCCAGCTCGGCGCTGAAGCGCTCGAGCTCGACCGGGTCGATCGAGTACGTGTGGTCGGCCTCGGGGTAGCGCAGCGTGCGCACGTCCTCGGCGTAGGCGCGCACGCCCGCGACCATCTCGTCGTGGAGGTCGGCGTAGCGCTTGACGAAGCGCGCCCCGACGCCCTCGCGGATCCCGAGCAGGTCGTGGAAGACGAGCACCTGCCCGTCGGTCGCGGCGCCGGCGCCGATCCCGATGATCGGGACCTCCATCCGCTCCATCAGCACGCTCGCGACCTGCGACGGGATCGCCTCGAAGACGATCGAGAAGCAGCCCGCCTCCTGCAGCGCGAGCGCGTCGCGCGCGACGTCGAGCGCGCGCTCGGCCGTGCGGCCCTGGGCGCGGTAGCCGCCGAGCGCGGTCGCCGTCTGCGGCGTCAGGCCGACGTGGCCCATCACCGGGATGCCGGCGTCGACGAGGGCCTTCGCTCGCTGAGCCGCGACGCCGTTCGCCTCGAGCTTGACGGCGTCGGCGCCCGCCTCCTTGATGAAGCGGCGGGCGGTCTCGATCGCCTGCTGGTCGGAGGCCTCGAAGGAGCCGAACGGCAGGTCGGCGACGAGCAGCGGCGTGCGCAGGCCGCGGCGGGTCGCGCTCGCGAGCATGATCATCTCGTCGACCGAGACGGGCACGGTCGACGGGTAGCCGAGCACGGTCATCGCGCCCGAGTCGCCGACGAGCACGACGTCGACGCCGGCCTGCTCGGCGACGACGGCCGACGGGTAGTCGTAGGCGGTGACCATCACGATCGGCTCGCCGAGGCGCTTCTTCTCGGCCAGCTGGGGGAGTGAGACGGGCAGCCGGTCGATCGAGCCGGCGCTGGTGGGGACGTTGCTGGGGACAGGTGCTGCGGACATGGTGCGGAACTCCTTGTCAGGCAAGGTTGGCGCCCTCACGTGAGGAGGGTCGCCACCTCGTGGTCGACGGTGACGATGCGGTTCTGTCTGTCGACGTGCACGACGGTCGGCTCGTAGTGCTCCATCTCCACGCGGTCGTACTGCGCGTAGGAGATGACGATGATCGTGTCGCTGTGGTGGACGAGGCGGGCGGCGGCGCCGTTGACCTTGATCTCGCCGGAGCCGCGCTCGCCGGCGATCGTGTACGTCTCGAAGCGGGCGCCGTTGTCGACGTCGACGACGGCGACCTGCTCGTGCTCCAGGATGTCGGATGC
>DATIOB010000726.1:0-3266 GCA_035473605.1 Conexibacter sp. | reverse complement strand
ATCGCGATGGCGGGCGCGGTCGTCGTCCCCATCTACCCGACCAACTCGCCGCAGGAGTGCGCCTGGGTGCTGGGCGACTCCGAGGCCGTCGCCGTGATCTGCGAGGACGCCGCGCAGGCCGCGAAGGTCGCCGCCGTGCGCGAGCGGCTGCCGCGGCTGCGCGACGTCGTGACGATCGAGCCGGCCGCCGGGCTGACCGACGTCGCGACGCTGCGCGAGCGCGGCTGGGCCCGCATCGGCGGGCGCGAGGAGCTGGAGGCGCGCTGGCGCGCGGTCGCCCCCGACGACCTCTTCACGATCGTCTACACCTCCGGCACGACCGGCCCGCCGAAGGGCTGTCTGCTCGACCACGGCGGCTACCGCGCCGGGATCGACATGGTGCGGGCGCGCGACGTCTTCGAGGGCGAGCGCGACCTGATCTACCTCTTCCTGCCGCTTGCGCACTCCTTCGCGCTGCTGATCCAGCTCGCCGGCTGCGACGCCGGCGCGGCGATCGCCTACTTCGGCGGCGACACGAGCCGGGTCGTCGCCGAGCTGGCCGAGTGCCGCCCGACCTACCTGCCGGCGGTCCCGCGGATCTTCGAGAAGCTGCACCGCCGCGTCTGCGCCGACGTCGAGCCCGCGACGCTCCGGCGCGCGACCGCGATCGGCGGCGAGGTCGAGCGGCTGCGCCGCGCCGGCGCCTCCGTCCCGCCGGTGCTGCAGGCGCAGTACGACCGCTTCGACGCCACCCTGTTCGCGCGCGTGCGCGCGGCCTTCGGCGGGCGGCTGCGCCAGGCGGCGACCGGCGCGGCGCCGATCGCGCCGGAGATCCTGGAGTTCTTCTGGGCCTGCGGCGTGCCGGTGATGGAGGGCTACGGGATGACCGAGACGGCGACCGCCGTGACCGCCTCCTCGCCCGGCGACCACCGCTTCGGCACCGTCGGCAGAGCGGTGCCCGGCGCGCAGCTGCGGCTGGCGGCCGACGGCGAGCTGCTGGTGCGCAGCCCGAGCCTCTTCCGCGGCTACCACGGCCGCGCCGACGCCACCGCGGAGGCGCTCGTGGACGGCTGGCTGAAGACCGGCGACCTCGCCGCGATCGACGCCGACGGCTGGGTCACGATCACCGGCCGCAAGAAGGAGATCATCATCACCGCGGGCGGCAAGAACCTCTCCCCCGCGAACATCGAGAACGAGCTGAAGCAGTGCCGCTGGGTCGCGCAGGCGGTGATGCACGGCGACCGCCGCCCCTACCCGGTGATGCTGGTGACGCTCGACCCGGAGGAGATCGTGCCGTGGGCACGCGCCCAGGGCCTCGACGGCGACCTCGCCGCGCTCGCGCGCGAGCCGCGCGTCCACGCGCTCGTGCAGGCGGCGCTGGACCGCGTCAACGCGCGCTACGCGCCCGTCGAGCAGGTGAAGAAGTTCTTCGTGCTCGAGCGCGAGCTGAGCCAGCGGCACGGCGAGCTGACGGCGAGCGCGAAGGTCCGCCGCGCCGCCGTCGACGCGCTCCACGCCGAGCGCTTCGACGCGCTCTACGCGAGGTAGGCGCGCTCCAGCTCCGCCAGCCCGCCGCCGCTCAGCTCGGCGGCGCTGCGGTGCAGCGTCAGGCACCCGTTCGCGAGCAGCTGCGCGCGGTCGGCGATGCCGAGCACGAGCCGCGCCTGCTGCTCGACCAGCAGCACCGCGGCGCCGTCGTCGGCGGCCGCGCGCAGGGCGCGCAGCAGCCGCTGCACGATCACGGGCGCCAGGCCCTGCGACAGCTCGTCGACGAGCAGCACGCGCGGACGCGCGGCGAGCGCGCGAGCGAGCCCGAGCATCTGCTGCTGCCCGCCGGACAGCATGCCGGCGGGCGTCTCCAGCAGCGGCTCCAGCTCCGGGAAGAGCGCCAGCGCCGCCGCCTCGCGGCCCCAGCCGCGGCCCAGGCGCAGGTTCTCGCGCGCCGTCAGGCGCTGGAAGACGGCGCGGTCGTCGGTCATCACCGCCAGGCCCTCGCGCGCCCGCCGCGAGAGCCCGCCGCGCTGCGCACGCCCGCCCAGGCGCACCTCCCCCGCGTGCGGGCGCAGCGCCCCGGCGAGCGTCAGCAGCGCCGTCGTCTTGCCGGCGCCGTTGCGGCCCAGCAGCGCGACGACCTCCCCGGCGGCGACGCGCAGCTCCAGCTCGCGCACGACCGTGACGCGCCCGTAGCCGCCGCTGAGCCCGCGCGCCTCCAGTGCCGCCGGGGCGCTCATGACTCGTGGATCGCCTTCGTCACGAGGTGCGCGTCGAGCCCCTCGCTGCCGTCCTCGAAGCCGTGCCCGCTCGCCTTCACACCGCCGAACGGCGCCTCCGGCACGGCGACGGCGTAGCTGTTGACGCCGACGATCCCGGCCTCCAGCTCGGCGCCGATCCGGCGCACCGCGCGGGCGGAGTCGGTGAAGGCGTAGGCGGCGAGGCCGAACGGCAGCCGGTTCGCGTGCGCCAGCGCCTCGTCGAGGTCGCCGACGCGCGTGATCGTCGCGAGCGGCCCGAACGGCTCCTCTGTCATCACGCGCGCGTCGGCCGGCACGCCGGCGAGCACGGTCGGCTGCCAGAAGAAGCCGGGCCGCTCGATCGCGGCCCCGCCCGCCAGCAGCTCCCCGCCGCGCGCGAGCGCGTCCTCGACGAAGCCGGCGATCGCCGGGCCGCGGCGGTCGTGCGCGAGCGGGCCCATGTACGTCGCGGCGTCGAGCCCGTCGCCGACGACGAGCGCGCGGGCGCCCTCGGCGAAGCCGTCCGCGAACGCGTCGTAGACGCGCTCGTGCACGTAGAAGCGCGTCGGCGAGACGCAGATCTGCCCGGCGTTGCGGTACTTCGCGCCGACCGAGTGGGCGATCGCGACGCGCAGGTCGGCGTCGTCGAGCACGATCACCGGGGCGTGCCCGCCCAGCTCCATCGTCGTGCGCTGCATCCGCTCGGCGGCGAGCCGCGTCAGCTCCTGCCCGACGGCCAGCGAGCCGGTGAAGTTCAGCTTGCGGATCGCCGGGGAGGCGAGCAGCTGGGCCGAGATCGCCGCCGGCGCGCCGCACACGACCGAGGCGACGCCGTCGGGCAGGCCGGCGTCGGCGAGCGCCTGGGCGATCGCGAGCGCGCTCGCGGGCGTCTCCTCGGCCGCCTTCAGCACGCACGGGCAGCCGGCGGCGAGCGCCGCCGCGAGCTTGCGCGCCGGCCCCGCGAGCGGGAAGTTCCACGGCGTGAACGCCGCGACCGGGCCGACCGGCTCGCGCACGACGGTGATGCGCGTGCCGGGCGCGCGCGGCGGCAGCGCG
>DATIOB010000725.1:0-9774 GCA_035473605.1 Conexibacter sp. | reverse complement strand
CACGTGCTGCTCCCAGAAAGCGCAGGCGGGCCAGTCGATCGTCGAACCCCAGCCGTCGAGCGCCGCGACCCAGTCGACCTGCTCGCCGGCCGCCGCGGCGCGCCACGGCGCCGCCAGCGACGGCTCGCGCAGCACGTCGATCATGTGCAGGCACGGTCCGCAGCCGAGCTGCTCCAGCGCCGCCTTCTGGGACATCGTCCCCGTCCGGCCGAAGCCGGCTCCGATCACCTTCATCGTCTCTCCTCTTACCATTGCCAGAGCGCGAGGCCGACGGTCACGCCGGGCCCGATCGTCACCATCAGCCCGCGCTCGCCGGGGCCCGGCGCGCGTTGCGTGACCAGCTCGCTCAGCACGAAGAAGGCCGACGGCGTGCCGACGTTGCCGTGGTCGGCGAGCACCGCGGCGCTCGCGGCGACGTCGTCGTCGGTCAGCCCGACGCCTGCCTGGATCCCTTCGAGGATCCCGCGCCCGCCCGGGTGCACCGGCCAGTGGTCGATCTCCGCGCGCGTCAGCCCGTGGCGCGCGAGGAAGCGGTCGATCAGCCCGGCCAGCTCGGTGCGCGCGTAGTGCGGCAGCGCCTTCGACATCTGGATCTGGCTGTCGTCGGCGGTCAGCACCGACTTCACGTCGCCGAGCGAGCCGGGCAGTTGGTGGACGGCGCTGGCCAGCAGCGTCGGCAGCGCGCCGCCGTCTCCGTCGCCGGCCTCGCCGAGCGTCAGCAGCGCCGCGGCGGCGCCGTCGCCGAACAGCGACGAGCCGACCGTCTTGACCTTCTCGTCCTCCGGCCGGACCGGCGTCAGGATCCCCGACATCCACTCGGCCGCGACGACGAGCGCCTGCTGGCCGGGGCGGTCGCGCAGCGCCTGGCCGGCGAGCCGCAGCAGCGGCACCGCGCTCGCGCAGCCGACGCCGACGACGTGGTACTTGTCCACGTCGGCGGGCAGCCCGAGGCGGTCGACGAGCCGGTGGGCGAGCGTCGGGACGCCGTGCGTGCCGATGCTGGCGGTGACGACGACGCCGACGGTCGCGGGATCGAGGTCGAGCTGCGCGATCGCCTCCTCGGCCAGCTCCAGCGAGCGCTGATCGCTCAGCGCCGAGCGCTGCTGGAGCGTCTGGCGCAGCAGCTCCGGCGTCAGGTCGAGGTGGCGGCGGTGGACGCCGCAGCGGGCGAAGATCGCCTCCGCGAAGTCGTCGCCGGTGAGGCCGAGCAGGTCGAGCACCTGCCGCTGGTCGAGCGTCTTCGCGGGCGCGGCGGTCGCGAGCCCGGCGAGCGCCGGGAGTGCCGCGGCGGCCGTGTCCGCGGGGCGCGCGGGGGTGAGCGTGGGGGAGGAGGAAGGAGCCATTTCGGACCCGAACTCTGGTCGCCGCACGGGGCTCCCACAAGACGCACGAGCCCGCACTCCTGCGCTGGGGTCGAGCTACGCAACGCGGTACGCAAGCGCGTTCCGTAGCGACTACGGAACCCGGACGACCGCAAGAGGCTCTGCGATCATCGGCGGCGCTCGATGCCTGCGACACCTCCGCTCAAAGTCGTTCTCGCCGACGACCACGTCGTCGTCCGCAGCGGCCTGCGCCTGCTGCTGGAGTCGGCCCCGGACCTCGAGGTCGTCGCCGAGGCCGGTGACGTGACGGCCGCGGTCGAGGCGGTGCGGCGGCTGGCGCCCGACGTGCTCGTGCTCGACCTGCACATGCCCGGCGAGCCGAGCCTGCCGGCGATCGCGCAGCTGCGCGCCGACTGCCCCGACACGCGCGTGGTCGTGCTCACGGCGCAGCGCGACCCGTCGTACGCGGGCGAGGCGCTGCGGCTCGGCGCGACCGGCTACGTGCCGAAGGAGGCGGCCGGCCGCCACCTGCTGGAGGCGATCCTGACGGTGGCCGGCGGCGGCACCTACCTGGAGCCGGAGCTGGGCGCGCGGCTGGCGGCGACGACCGCCGCCGCGGCCGGCGCGGCGCCCGAGCTGAGCGCGCGCGAGCTGGAGGTGCTGCGGCTGATCGCGCGCGGCCTCACCAACCGCGAGATCGCCGAGCGGCTGTTCCTGTCGGTCCGCACGGTCGAGTCCCACCGCGCGCGGATCCAGCGCAAGCTCGGCCGCGCTCGCCGCTCCGACCTCGTCGACTACGCGCTCGAACGCGGCCTCGTCGAGGCGTCGGACCTGGGATGACTCATCCCAGCGGCAGCGCCGCGACGATCTCTGTGCCCTGGTCGGTGGCGGTCTGGAGCGTCAGCTCGCCGGCGAGCAGGTCGACGCGCTCGCGGATCGCGCGCAGGCCGTAGCCGCCGGCGTCGCCGGAGGCGTCAAAGCCGCAGCCGTCGTCGCGCACGCGCACGCGCAGCAGCGCCGGCGCCTCGACGATGTCGACCGCGATCCGCGTCGCGCCGGCGTGGCGGGCGGCGTTGGAGAGGCACTCCTGCACGATCCGGTAGGCGGTCGTCTCGACGTCGGCGGCGAGGCGGCGCGGCGCGCCGCCGTCGGCGCCGCGCAGCGCGACGGTCGTCTCGACGTCGATCCCGTAGGAGACCTGCATCCGCCCGGCCAGGTCGCGCACCGACGCCTCCAGCCCCAGCTCGTCGAGCGCCGCCGGCCGCAGGTCGTTGATCAGGCCGCGGAGGTTGTCCATCGCGCCCTCGATCTGCTCCTGCGCGAGCGCGATCCGCTCGCGCGTCAGCTCGATCGTCGGCGCGCGCTCGCCGGAGGAGAGCAGCACGTGCAGCGCCGCGAGCCCCTGCAACGTCTCGTCGTGCAGCTCGCGCGCCCAGCGCGCCCGCTCCGCCTCGGCCGCCTGCAACCGCGCACGGGCGGCCCGCTCGCTCGCCTTCTGCACGACCGCCAGCCCCTGCGACGGCGCCCCGTCCTCGTCGCGGATCAGCGAGACGGTGACGTGCACCCACAACGTCTCGCCACCGCGGCGGATCCAGCGCGCGTCGACGGCGAAGCCGGGCAGCTCGCCGGCCAGCATGCGCGTCAGCAGCCGCTCGCCGGCCTCCGCGTCGTCGGGGTGGACGAGCTGGCCGAAGGCGCGCTCGCGCAGCTCCGCGGCGGCCGCGCCGGCCAGCCGCGCGTAGGCGTCGTTGGCCTCGGCGACGCGCCCGTCGTCGTCGATCAGCGCCATCGCGACCGGCCCGTCCTCGAACAGCCGCCGGAAGCGCTCGCCGGCGTCGCGCAGCTTCGCCGCTCTCGCGCGCCGCAGCGTCACGTCGCGCAGCGCCAGCACGAGCGCCGGCGAGGCGACGCCGTCGAGCGCGTCGAGCACGCGCACGGAGATCTCGACCGGGAACTCGCTGCCGTCGCCGCGTCGCAGCGTCAGTCTCGCGTCGGGGTCGAGCACGCCCTGCGGGATCAGCGCGTCGAACGGCCGGCCGAGCAGGTCGCCGGCCGGCTCCCGCGCCAGCTCCGCGACGCGCGGATCGAGCGCGGCGACGCGCCCGTGACGGTCGAGCACGAGCGTCGGATCGGGCGCGAGCTGCAGGAGCGCGGCGAGCTGGTCGGCGGTCACGTCGCGCCGCAGTCTACGGCGGGCCTCGACGACGGACGCGCGGCGACGGCCGTCGAGCGAGCGCGCGTGCGCCATCGCGCAGCGGGGTAGCTGAGGGGCGGGCCCCGACGACGAACCGGTCGGCGGAGAAGAGGGAGCGCGAGATGGCGAGCGAGGTGACGAGCGGCGGTACCTACCGCACGCTCGACGAGCAGGCGGAGAAGCTGTCGCCCGCGGAGGAGCGGTTCGAGCGCGCGCGGCGGACGATCGGGCTGTTCCTCGGGCCGGCGGTCTTCGTGCTGATGCTCGTGCTGCCGCTGGGGCTGGAGCCCGAGCAGCAGCGCCTGGCGGCGATCTTCCTCTTCGTGATCGTCTGGTGGCTGACGGAGGCGATCCCGATCCCCGTCACCGCGGTGCTGGGGATGTGCCTCTGCGTCGCGCTCGACGCCGTGCCCGCCGATGCCAGAGAGGATGCCGCCGACGTCGTCTTCGGCGCCTTCGCCTCCTCGACGATCTTCCTCTTCATCGGCGGCTTCATCATCGCGATGGCGATGCGCGTGCACGGCCTCGACCGCCGCTTCGCCTACTTCGTGCTGTCGCTGCCCGGCGTCGCCCGCTCGACCCATCGCACGGTGATCGCGTTCGGCGTGATCTCGCTGCTGCTGTCGGCCTTCATCTCGAACACGGCGGCGGCCGCGATGCTGTTCCCGATCGGCATGGGGATCGTCGGCACGCTCGCCGGCCTCGTCGCCGACCAGGCCGACGGCGAGCGCGACCCCGACCGCCTCCGCTTCGCCACGGCGCTGATGCTGATGATCGCCTACGGCGCCTCCGTCGGCGGGCTGCTGACGCCGATCGGCTCGCCGCCGAACCTGATCGGCCGCCAGTTCATCGAGGACGAGACCGGCGTGCGCATCACCTTCTTCGACTGGGTCCTGACGGCGGCGCCGATCGTGCTCTGCATGTTCGCCGCGCTGTGCGTGATCCTGCTGCTGCTGAACAAGCCGGAGGTGCGCGAGCTGAGAGGCGCGGAGGAGTACGTGCGCGAGGAGCGCGACAAGCTCGGCCCGCTCTCGCGCGGCGAGCGCAACACGCTGATCGCGTTCGCGACCGCGGTCACCTTCTGGGTCCTGCCGGGCATCGTCGGGCTGGTCGCCGGTGACGACTCGGCGCTGTACGAGGACGTGCTGCAGCGGGCTGACGAGGGCGCGGTCGCGATCGTCGCCGCGTCGCTCCTGTTCGTGCTGCCGATCGACTGGGCCAGACGGCGCTTCACGCTCACCTGGAACGAGGCGGCGAAGATCGACTGGGGCACGATCCTGCTGTTCGGCGCCGGCATCGTGCTTGGCACCCTGCTCGCCGACACCGGCCTGGCGAAGGTCGTCGGGGACAGCCTCGCCGACGCGCTCGGCGTCACCGACCTGCTCGCGATCACGCTGCTGGCGACGGTGATCGCGGTGCTGATCTCGGAGACGACGTCGAACACGGCGAGCGTCTCGATCGTCGTCCCGATCGTGATCCCGATCGCCGCCTCGGCCGGCGTCGACCCGCTGATCCCCGCGCTCGCGGCCGTCTTCGGCGCCTCCTACGGTTTCATGCTCCCGGTCTCCACGCCGCCGAACGCGATCGTCTACGGCTCCGGCATGGTCCCGATCACGAAGATGGTCCGCTCCGGCATCGTCTTCGACGTGATCGGCGCGGTCCTGATCGTCTTCGGAGTGACGCTGATGGCGGAGGCGATCGGGTTGGTCTAGGTGTGGCACAACTCGTGCTACGCTGCGTCGCATGGCCTCCCGCGTCGTCCGCGCCCGTCTCGACGGTCCCTCCGAGCAGAGCTTGGAGCTGTTGATGCGCGAGGGGATGAACGAGTCGGAGGCCGTGCGCGCGGCGCTGAAGGAGTCGGCCGACCGACGCCGCCGCCGCTCATCGCTGCGAGGCGAGGTCGCCCGTCTCGCCGCGGACGCGGACGATCGCGCGGCGCGCGACCGCGTGCTCGCCGACATGGATGCCGCCGGCCTCGACTGGCCCGAGTGATCGGCGGTGGTCCGCGGTGACGTCTATCGCGTCAGGCTGCCGTCGGGCGGCGGTCGCGAGCAGCGTGGTGCCCGCTACGCCGTGATCGTCCAGGCCGACGAGCTGCTCGGCCTCTCGACGGCGATCGTCGCACCCACCTCCCGCAGCGCGGCCTCGGCGACCTTCCGGCCGGAGATAGAGATCGACGGCGAGCCGACCCGCATCCTCGTCGAGCAGTTGCGCGCGCTCGACGTCGCCAAGCTCGACCGCTTCGCCGGCCGCCTCGACGCCGCCGAGCAGCGCGCCGTCGACGACGCGCTGGAGCTGGTGCTCGCGCTGCGTTAGCGGATGTCCGCCCAGCTCCCCGTCAGCACGGGGCGGACGCCTTCGATGCGGGCGCGCTGGAAGCGGGTGCGCTCGACGCCGCGCTTGGAGAGGTCGAGGTGGAGGATGCCGGTGCGGACGGTCTCGGCGCGGAAGGAGCTGAAGACGAAGTTGCCGAGGCTGTAGGCGGCGACGCGACGCCCGCCGTCGAGCGTGCGGATCGGCTGCAGCACGTGCGGGTGGCCGCCGATCACGGCGGTCGCGCCGGCGCCGAGAGCCGTCGCGGCCAGCGCCGACTCCTGCGCGTTCTCGACCGGGTCGAGCTCGATCCCCCAGTGGAAGGTGGCGATCACGACGTCGGCGACTCTGCTGGCCGCGCTGACGCTGGCGCGCACGTTCGCGGCCGAGGCGAAGGTGTTGCCGGGGTGGGTCGGCGTCGCCCAGAACTCGGGCGGGAGGATGTTCGAGAAGCCGACGAAGGCGATCTTGAGTCCCAGCCGCTCGACGACGCGCGGCTCCATCGCCGCCTCCAGCGAGCCGCCCGCGCCGACCGGCACGAGCCCGAATCTGCGCGACCAGTCGATCGTGTCCAGCAGCGCGGTCGTGCCGTAGTCGCCGACGTGGTTGTTGGCGAGGTTGACGACGTCGACCCCGGCGTAGTCGCGCATCGTCTTCAGCGCCGCCGGGCTGCCGCGGAAGCGGTACTGCTTCTCGACCGGCGCGCCGCGCGTCGAGATCGCGCACTCGAGGTTGACGAAGGCGACGTCGGCGGCGCGCAGCGACGGCGCCACGCTCGTCCACGGGTATCTGGTGCCGTACGCGGCCATCGCGCCGGCGGTCGCGTCGCCGAGGTTGACGTCGCCGGCGGCGGCGAGCGTCACCGCGCGCGTTCTGACGACGACCTCCTTCGACCTGCGCCCGTCTCTCACCGTCGCGCGCAGGCGGTAGCCCGGCCGCGTCGTTCTCGGCGTCACGGTGCGCCCGAACCGTCCGCGCGCGTCGGCACGGGCGGCGACGAGATCGCGCCAGCGGCCGTCGAGCTTGACCTGGAGCTGCACGCGACCGCGCGCCGGCGCGCCTCTGCCGCTCAGGTCGATCGCGACGCCGGTCGCGAGCAGCGCGGGCGCGCTCAGGACGAGCGCGGGCGGCGGCGTGGGATCGGGGACCGGAGCGGGCGGGGGAGGGGTGACGGCCATGCGCGGAAGCCTCTCACGGTCGGGACCGCGGCGGCGCGTGGCGCGGCAGCGGCGTGGCACGTGGCGCCGCAGCGTGACCGGCCGCCCGGCCGCGCTCAGCTCGCCGGCGCGCCGTCGGGCACGTCGATCGAGGTGACCTCGACGCCGGTCGACCTGAGCGTCTCCAGCTCCTGGCCGGCGAGGCCCTCGGTCAGGACGGTCGTCAGCTCGCGCACATGGGCGATCGCGTTCTGGCCGCGGACGCTCAGCTTCGAGCCGTCGACGAGCAGGACCGTCTCCTGCGACTGGGCGATCATCGATCGCTTCAGCTCCGCCTCCAGCTCGTCGGCGTCGGTCATCACGCCGCCGGGTGTGAGGCCCTTGACCGACATGAACATGCGGTCGGCGAAGTGGCCGCGGACGGTCTCGACCGCGTAGGGGCCGACGAACGAGCCGGTCAGCCGGCGCAGCGTCCCGCCGACGGCGACGAGGTGGATCGGGGGGCTCTCGACCCCCGCGATCAGGTCCATGATCGGCAGGCTGTTCGTGATGATCGTGACGGCGAGGCCGCGGTCGACGATCCTCTGCGCGAGGAAGTACGCAGTCGAGGAGGAGTCGAGCACGATCGTCTCCTCCGGCTGCACCATCGCGACCGCGACGTCGGCCAGCCTGCCCTTCGCCTCGGCCATCAGGTTGACGCGCTTGGCGAAGGAGTCCTCCTTCGCCGACATCGACGGCAGCACCGCCCCGCCGTGGGTGCGCCGCGCGACGCCCTGCTTCTCCAGCGCCATCAGGTCGCGGCGCGCGGTCATCGGGGAGACGCCGAAGCGGGTCTCGACCTCGGTGACGCTCACGGCGCCGGCAGCACGCAGCAGCTCGGCGATCGCGAAGCGGCGCGCTTCGGCGAGCAGCGGCCGACCGGATGGGCTTTCAGCGGCGATGGTGCACCTTCCTCCGAGATGGCGAACACGATCGAACGGATCCGACCGCGTCACGCTATCAAGCGGTGCGGAGCTTTGCGGAGCATCCACCAGCGCCGCACCCGCGAGTTCCCGTAGCGTGACGCGCATGCAACGCGCCGTCGTGGAACTCGCAATGCGAAGCACGTGATGACGTCCCAACGTTCCGACTTCGCGCGCAACGAGCGGGCGATCATCGAAGCTGCGGCGCGCGTGCTGAGCGATGCCCCGGCCGCAGGCATGGGCGAGATCGCCGCGGCCGCCGAGCTCGGCCGCGCGACGCTCTACCGCCACTTCGCCACGCGCGAAGCGCTGATCGACGGTCTCCGCGCCGAGGCGTTCGACGCCGTCGACGCGGCGATCGCGCGCAGCGACGCCGAACCTGACGGCGCGCGCGTCGAGGCGCTCGTCGCCGACCTGATCGAGGTCGGAGAGCGCTACCAGATCGTCTTCGCCAGCCCGCCCGACGAGCACGCGCGGACGCAGATGCAGCGCCGCTTCGACCGGCCGCTGCTGGCGCTGCTCGAGCGCGCCCAAGCGGAAGGCGAGCTGGCCCCGGACGTCCCGCCGACATGGCTGCTGGTCGCGCTCGAAGCGGCGCTCGGCGGCGCGCTGAGAGCCCGCGCCGACGGCCGTCTCGGCCGCGCCGACGCGAAGCGCTTCGCGCTGCGCGCGCTGCTCGGCGGCTTCGGCGCGCCGGCCGCCTGACACAGCCCCACGCGCCGCCCCAGCGCTGCGCCACGCGGGCTACGCGCCGGGCTTGCGCCTCGGGCTTGCGGTGCGGCCGGCGAGGCGTACCCTCGGTGGAGGAGGTCGAGCGATGGTGCTCTTGGGTGTGATCTGCACGGTCTGCGGTGCGGCGCTGCTGGTCGCGGAAGCGCATCTGCCCTCAGGCCTGCTCGGCCTCGCCGGGGCGGTCCTGCTCGTCATCGGTGCCGCGCTCGCGATCGGCGGTGCCGGCGGCGGGCTGGCACTCGTGCTGGCCGGCGTCACCGCCGCCGGGCTCGTCGCCGCCGCATGGGTGGGACTGATCGCCCGCACCGCTCTGCGCACGCGCGGACGGCGCGCCGTCTCCGGCCGCGAGGCGCTCAGCGGCCGGCCTGGGACGGTCCGCGCGTGGAGCGACGCCGGCCGCGGCCAGGTGCTCGTCGACGGCGCGCTGTGGCAGGCGCGCGCGAGCGAGTTGGAGTACGAGCTGGCGGCGCTGGAGACCGGCGACGCGATCGTCGTCGAGCGGGTGCACGGGCTGACGTTGACGGTGCGCAGAGCCGAGGAGTGGGAGCAGCCATGATCGCCGCGGTGCTGGTGGCCATGCTGGTGCTGGTGATCGGCGCGCTGGCGCTCGCCGCCGCGTCGGTGCGGGTGCTGCGCGAGTACGAGCGCGGCGTCGTCTTCCGACTCGGGCGGGTGATCGACCAGCAGGGCCCGGGGCTCGTGCTGCTGATCCCCGCCGTCGACCGGCTCGTGCGCACGACGTTGCGGACGGTGACGATGAAGATCCCCGCGCAGGAGGTGATCACGCGCGACAACGTGCCGGTGCGCGTCACCGCCGTCACCTACTTCCGCGTGATCGACCCGATCCGCTCGGTCGTCGAGGTGGAGGACGTCTTCGCGGCGACCTCGCAGGTGGCGCAGACGACGCTGCGCTCCGTGCTCGGCAAGGCCGAGCTGGACACGCTGCTGTCCGAGCGCGAGCGGCTCAACGAGAACCTCCAGCAGATCATCGACGAGCAGACCGAGCCGTGGGGCGTGAAGGTGACGATCGTCGAGATCAAGGACGTCGAGATCCCGGAGCGGATGCAGCGTGCGATGGCGCGCCAGGCCGAGGC
>DATIOB010000724.1:0-12843 GCA_035473605.1 Conexibacter sp. | reverse complement strand
GATCGCCGCCGCCCGCGACGGCGTCGTCGTGCTGACCGACGGCGCGGCGTGGGAGCCGTTCGACGACGCCCGCGTCGTGATCGTCGCGGAGCTGACGCCGGCCGGATCGGTCTTCGATGCGATCGCGTCGGCCCGCGCCCGCGCCGCAGAGCGCGGCCGCGACATCGCCCATGCCGGGCTGCTCCACAGCGGCGGCGCGACGCAGGGTCCGCGTCGCGAAGGCGCGCTCGTGATCGCGTGCAGACACGGCGACGAGCTCGCCGCGGCGCTCGACAACGGGCCGCTCAGCCTCACGCTCGACCCGGCGGCGCCGGCGACCGCCGCAGGGCGACCGGCGCGCGTGCTGGTCGCGTCGTGCGAGGTCGCAGGCCCGACCAGCAACGGCGGCATCGGGACGGCCTACCACTCGCTCGCGCACATGCTCGCGAAGGCGGGCCACGACGTGACGCTGCTGTTCACCGGCTGGATCGGCCCTGAGCGGGCGGAGCTCGAGCCCGAGTGGCGCGCGCACTTCAGCGAGTCCGGCATCGACTTCCAGCTGCTCGGCTGCCCCTGGGACGTCCCGGTCCGCAACCCGCATCACCAGGCACGGCGCGCCTACGAGTTCCACCGCTGGCTGCAGGAGGCGCACGCCGCGCAGCCGTTCGACGTCGTGCACATGCCGGAGGCGCTCGGCCACGGCGCCTTCGCCCAGACCGCGAAGCGGCTCGGGCGCGCCTACGACGGACTCGAGTTCGTGATCGGAACCCACTCCTCCCAGCGCTGGGTCGCCGAGTGCAACCGCGAAGGCATCGACGACCTCGACCGGCTCGTGATGGAGCACCTCGAGCGGCGCAGCGTCGAGCTCGCGGACGTCCTGATCAGCCCGACGGCCTTCCTGCTCGACTACATGCACAACCACGGCTGGTCGCTGCCGCAGCGCACCTTCGTGCAGCCGCTCGTGCGGCCGCAGGCGGTGCGCAGGCTGGCGGGCGAGCGGCACTCCGTCCGCGCCGGCACGACGGACGGTCCCCGCCGGCTCGTCTTCTTCGGCCGCCTGGAGACCTGCAAGGGCCTGGAGGCCTTCTGCGACGCCGTCGACCTGCTCGTGGAGGGCGGCGACGTCCCGTTCGAGCACGTCACCTTCCTCGGCCGTCCCGAGCGGGTCCTCGGCGAGAGCGCGGCGGCGTACATCGAGCGGCGGGGGGCCGCCTGGTCGCTCCCGCACGAGATCGTCGGCGGACTCGGCCATGCGGAGGCGATCGCCTACCTGCGCTCGCACAACTGCGTCGTCGCGCTGCCGTCGCTCGTCGACAACTCGCCGAACACCGTGATCGAGACGATCGCGCTCGGCGTGCCGTTCGTCGCCTCGCGCTCGGGCGGCATCGGCGAGCTGATCGCGGTCGACGACCTCGCGACGACGACGTTCGACGGCTGGGGCGATGCGCGCGCGCTCGAACCGGCGACCTTCTCCGACGTGCAGGATCCCTTCGACGTGACCGGGCTTGCAGTCGCGCTGCGCGCGAAGGCGGCCGCGCCGCCGGCCGCGGTCGCGCCGGCGATAGGCGACGATGCCTGCGATCGCGCGTACGACCGCTGGCATCGCGCGATCGCGGCGCGCCCGCACGTGCCGCGCGAGCTGCCGGCCGCGCAGCTGACGGCCGCCGTCTGCATCGTCGCCCGCGACGAGGTCGAGGCGACGCGGGTCGCGGCGGCGGTCGCGCACGGCACGCAGGCGCCCGCGAAGGTGGTCGCGGTCGTCGAGCGCGGCACCGACGAACGGCCGGAAGCGGCCGCGCCGGCGTTCGAGCTGGTCGTCGCGGCCGGCCGCGACGGCGGACCGGCGCGCAGGCGCGTCGCCGCCGCGCTCGACGCCGACGTGACGATCGTCCTGCGCGGGCACGAGGATCCCGATCCGGAGCTGGTCGAGCGGGTCGTGAGCGCGATGAGCGCGGGCGGCGGTGACGTGCTCGCGCTCGTCACGCGCGACCCCGACGCCGACCGCTCCAACGGCACGCTCAGACATCTCCGGCGCGACGACGTCCCGCGCGACCTGCGCGCCTTCGTCCCGCTCAGCGGACCGGCGCTCGCCGCGGTCGCCTACCCGGCGCTGAGCGTCGGCCCGTATGCGATCCGCAGCAGCGCGCTGGCCGCGCTCGACGGCTTCGCGAGCGACACCTGGGGAGATGCCGTCGACCGCGAGCTGCTCTCCCGCGCCGCGCTCGCCGACCTGCGCATCGACGTGCTGCCCGAGCCCGTCGCGACGACGATCCGCGACGACGCGTGGGCCGAGACGCGCACGCGCTACTGGGGTGAGGCGCCGGTCCCGTCGCCGCGCGGCGAGGAGCAGATCCGCCTGCTGCGCCCGTTCCGGCGGCTGTCGGAGGGACCGCTCGCCGACCTGCCGGCGCTGCTCGTCGGAACCGTGAACGCCGTCAGCGCGACCGCTGAGCGCGCCAACGCGGCGATCGCGGAGAACGCCGAGCTGGTCGACGTCTACGAAGGCCGCATCGCCGAGTTCACCGCGCTCACCGACCTCTACGAGGGCCGCATCGCGGAGCAGCGCGATCTGATCGCGCTCTACGAGCGGCAGAAGGAAGAGATGCGAACGGCGCTCAACGCGCCGCGCACCGGCACCGACGGCGACGGCGACAGCAGCGGCCCCTCCGCCGGTCGCACCCGCGATCGCCTGCGGCGCGCGACGCGCGGTCCGGCGAGCGCCTGGCCCGCGCGCGGCGCGCGCGTCGCCCGCCGGCAGATCGAACAGCTGCGACGGAGGCAGAGATGAGCCGCGACGACTCGCTCGCGATCGGTGAACGGCTGGCGGCGCGCCTGGACGCTCCGCTGCAGCGCTGGCCCGACGGCAGCGACGCGGAGGGCGGCGTGCTGCTGCTCACCGCCGAGCAGCTCGCGGAGGTGCCCGGAGAGCGGTTCGGCAGCGCGCTCGCCGCGATCGTCACCGGGACCGCGGCCGCCGCGACGAGCGCCGACCTGGTCGCGCTGCGCGCGGCGGTCGAGGCGCGTGACGCCGCCGTCGTCGTCTCGACCTTCGCGACGCTCGCGATCGAGGACGGAGCCGTCGTCGAAGTGCCGCTCGTGGTGGCCGCCCCGTCGGGCGATGCGCGCGTCGCAGCGCTGCTCGCAGCCGGTCCGCACGCGCTCACGCTCGACCTCGGCGTCGACGTCCCCTCGGTCACCGCCGACGACCCGCCGGCGCGCGTCTGCGTCGTCTCGTTCGAGGTCTCGGGCATGACGGGCGGCGGGATCGGCACCGCGAGCACCTCGCTCGCGGAGACGCTCGCCCGCGCCGGGCACGACGTGACGCTGCTGTTCACCGGCTGGCAGGAGCCCGGCGTCGAGGAGGGCAACGCACGCTGGCGCGAGCACTACGCCGCGCGCGGGGTGCGGCTGGCGTTCGCGCGCGAGCCGGGCCGCTCGTCCGTCAAGAACCCCCACTTCCCGGCCCGCTCGGCCTACGAGGTGTACAGCTGGCTGGTCGGCGAGCAGCCGTTCGACGTCGTCCACCTGCCCGAGAACATGGGCCACGGCGCCTACGCCCAGCTCGCGAAGGCGCAGGGCTCGGCCTTCGCGCGGACGACGTTCGTCGTCGGCACCCATGGCCCGACGCGGTGGGCCGCCGAGGCCAACCGCGTCGCGCTCACGCGCGAGGAGTTCCACGTCAACGACGCGCTGGAGCGCACGAGCGTCGCGCTCGCGGACGTCCTGCTCGGGCCGAGCCGCTACCTGCACGACTACAAGCGCGAGCGCGGCTGGCGGCTGCCCGCGCGCGTCCACGTGCAGGCGTACGCCGTGCCGACGGCGGTGCGTGCGCGCGCGGCCGCGGGCGACGCCGCGACCGCGGCGCTGCCGGACGAGATCGTCTTCTTCGGCCGGCTCGAGACGCGCAAGGGCGTCGCAACGCTCTGCGACGCGCTCGACCTGCTCGCCGCGGACGGCGACCTGCCGCCGTTCGCGGTCACCTTCCTCGGCCCCGTCGCCCAGGTGCTGGGCCGCTCCGCGGACGCCTACATCGAAGCGCGCTCGGCCGCCTGGCCGTGGCGCTGGCAGCTCGTGAGCGACCGCGACCAGCAGGGCGCGGCCGAGTACCTCTCGCGGCCCGGCGTCCTGGCGGTGATGCCGTCGACCGTCGACAACGCGCCCAACACCGTCACCGAGGCGATCGCGCTCGGGATCCCGCTGGTCGCCGGCGGCACCGGCGGCACCGGCGAGCTGGTCGCCGCCGAGCAGCGCGACGACCACATGTTCGCGTCGGCGCCGAGCGGCCCGCTGCTGCCGGTGCGGCTCGACCGGCCCGTTCCGCCGCCCGATCCGGCGCCGCTGGCGGAGCTGCTGCGAAAGCGCCTGACGACTCCGGTCGAGCCGGCTCGCACGCCCGCGCGCTCCGACGCCGTCGACGAGGCCTACGACCGCTGGCACCGCGCCGTCGCGCGCGCCAACCGCGAGGCGGCGGAGACCGCCGGCGCGGGGAGCCCCGCGGCGCTGCCGAGCCTCGCCGTCTGCCTCCTGCACGACGGCGACGAGGCGCTGCTGGAGGCGCAGCTGGAGGCGTTCGCCGACGCCGACCCCGACGTCGAGCTGGTCGTCGCCGACCTGCGCACCGACGCGGCGGCGCCGATCGCGGTCGCCGCCGCCCGCTCGGTCGCCGTCGTGGCGCCCGGCAGACCCGGTCATGGCGCGCAGGCGCGCGCCGCGGCCGTCGCCGCCACAGGCGCGGAGCTGATCGCGATCGTCCCTCCGTCCGACCTCCCGCTGGCCGCGTTCGCCGCCTCGCTGCGCGCGGCCGCCGCGGCGACCGGCGCCGACGTCTACGGCTGCGCCGTGCTCGACGGCCGCACGCCGGACGCCGGCGAGCCCGCGACGGCGAGCGCCTTCGTCCCGCTCTACGGACCGGCGATCATGGGGCTCACCCATCAGGCCTTCAGCAGCGGTCCGTACGCGATCCGCCGCGCCGCGCTCGACCAGATCGGCGGGTTCTCTCCGGACGCCCGCGGCGACGAAGCCGACCATGAACTGCTCAACGCAGCCGCCGTCGCCGGTCTGCGGCTCGAGGTCGTGCCGCAGCCGCTCGCGTCGAAGCAGCGCGACGACCGCTGGTCGACCTTCCGCGCCGACTGGCCGCACGACGTCGTCGCTCCGCCGTACGACGCCGAGCAGTGGGTGCGCGCCGAGCGGCCGTTCGCCGACGCCGCCGACCTCGTCGGCCTCTTGCGCGGCGCGCGCGACGAAGCGGTCCGGCAGCGTGGCGAGGTGCAGGAGGCCCACGCCGTCTACCAGGGCCGCCTCGCCGAGCAGAGAGCGTGGATCGAAGGGCTCGAGACGCGCGCCGAGGAGCTGCGGACCTACCAGCAGGAGCTGCTCGACGAGCTCCAGCGGCAGACCGACGAGAACAGGCGCCTGCGCGCGCTCAACGACGAGCTGTCTCAGAGCGCCGCCAAGCTGGCCGTCAGAACCGTGCGCGACGTCGGCAAGCAGGTTCGCCGCCGCGTCAAGCGCTGATCTGACGGCGGCGGATCCTCGGATCGCCTGAGCGACGCCTGCCGCTCAGGCGGGCACTGCCTGCCGGCTGCGGCGCAGGCTGCCGAGCCTGCGCCGGGCGACGTCGATCAGCGACATCGCGCCGATCGCTCCACCGGCGGCGATCAGTGACGCGGGCGGAACGGTGTAGCGCCCGATGTAGATGATCGAGAAGGTCGGCAGCAGGATCATCGCGAGGCCGCCGACGCCGAGCACGAGCACCGCGATGCGGTTGCGACGAGGACCGACGAGCAGCCCGAGCAGGATCAGCGCCGTCGAGATCGTCAGCAGGGTCGCGCCGAAGCGGAAGGTGCGCTGGTAGTCGTGCAGGAACCCGAGCGCGCCGGGGTCGCGGTCGACCGAGAAGGGGTCGAAGAACTCCTCCATCCCTCTCTCGGTCACCGCCTCGACCGGCGTGTTGGGAGGAAGCGCCCAGTCGAGCGAGCGGTCGATGTCGCCGCCTCTCCCCACCGACCAGACGTAGGTGCCTGGGAAGTAGTACGCCTTCACGTCGGTCCAGACCGTCTCGAGGAAGGTCTTCGGCTGGCTCAGCACGACCGCTCTCGCGAACTCGCCGAGCTTCGCGTCGGCCTCGCTGCCGGGGGCGACGTAGCCGAACAGTCTCGCCGACGGCGAGGCGGGGTCGAAGAGGTACCAGTCGGTCCCCGGCCGCGTCCCGGGCGTGCTGGTCTCGCACAGCTCCTCGGTTCCCTCCGGCGGCGTGAAGTCGCCGCACCAGGCGAACGGCGCGACGCGGGCGTACAGATGCCAGCCGCTGGTCGTGGTGATCTCGAAGCGATCGTGCGAGATCACGTTCGCGCCGCCGTAGGAGAGCACCAGCGCGGTCGTCACGCCGACGAAGGCGACGAGCGGGCGCCAGCGCACCAGCCACGGCCGCGGGCGGACGAGCAGGAAGGCGATCGCGACGAACGGCAGCAGGAAGAGCGCAGCCGTGCGGGTGACCGCCGTCATCACGAGCAGCGCCGCCGCGATCAGCGGCCACGGCCACCACCTGTCCGGGGCGTCGAGCATGCGCGCGACCGCGTAGATCGCGGCCGCCAGCAGCGGGACGAACAGCGCCTCGGACATGATCGTGTGCTCGAGGTAGATCTGGTCGGCGCCGAGCAGGATCGTCGCGGCGCCGACGAGCGCCGGCCACGGCGAGCCGCACAGCCGCCGGATCGCGAGGAACAGCACGATCGCGGCCGCGATCGCGGCCAGATGCTGCGCGACCGTGTAGACCGCGACCTCGCGGGTGATCACGCCGGCGAAGCGCAGGAACGTCGAGTAGCCCGCCGGGTGCATCGGGTCGTCGAAGGGGCTGTGGGCGGCGTGGGACGAGTACGGCCACGCGTCAGCCAGCGTGATGCCGACCGGCCACCATGCGAACGACGCGACCACGCGCAGCGCGACCCCTGCGAGCACGAGCAGACCAAGGCATGCGACCGCGACTCTGGAGGCCGACCAACCTCGAGAAGTTCCCTTCATGCGGCGCCGCAGATTACACGACATGAGCGCCGATGCGCCTTAATCCGTCCTTTGGGGGAGGCGCCCTCTCCCAATGGCCGTGCGCACAGTCGCCGCTCAGACCGCGGCGACCGCGACCCGCTCGGTCCCGAAGGCGCGCAGGTCGAGCAGCAGGTCGTGGACCAACCGCGGGTAGACGCGCGAGGCGCGGAAGCTCTCGGCCTTCATGCGGCCGCGCACGCGGACGCGGTGGTAGGCGTCGGGCTGCTGCTGCAGCAGCTCGATCCGGTTGTGCAGCTCGCCCGCGGTGCGGACCTCGAGGAAATCGATCCCCGGCTCGAGCCCGTGCAGCGGATCGAGCGGCTCGCTCAGCACGAGGTGACCGGCCGCGAGGTGGAGCGAGACGCGGTTCTCGAACGACGGGTACGGCTCGTTGTGCAGGTTGATCCCAACGTGGTGCTCGCGCATCAGCGCGTCGAGCCGCGCGGCGTCGACCCCGAAGGCGAGGTGGAGCACGTCGAAGGCGTGCTTGGAAGGGATCAGCAGCTGCTCGCGGTGGGCCGTCGAGCGGCCGACGAACATCACGCCGGGCCGCGCGCGGATCGGCTCGACGTCGGCGAAGAAGCGGTCGTCCACCGGCAGCGGCAGCGAGCGCCAGATCGGCAGCACCTCCTCCGCCGCTCTGACGATGTTGTGGTCGAACGCGACGATCCGGTCGAAGTTCGCGCGGTCGACCTTGCGCAGCGAGGCAAGCCGTATCTCGAGGTCCGCATGCGCGCCGGAGCCGCGCGGAAGCGGCTCCGTGAGGAAGCCGAGCGTCGCCGCGTCGAGCTCGGCGAAGGCGTCCGCCGGGATGATCTCCGGGCGGAAGACGAGCACGACGTGGGGGCGGAACGCATGCAGCTCGGCGAGCAGGCGGGCCAGCTCGGCACCCTCGCGGAACTCGATGAAACGGGTCTCCAGCTCCGGCGTCCCGCGCATCAGCGCGCAGGCCTCGAAGAAGGTCCCCTGACCGACGAAGGCGAGCCGCAGCGGCTCGTGCTCGGCCGGCGCCGTGTAGGGCAGTCCAGAGCGGGCGAACGCGGGCTTCACGGGCGGCGGACGGGTCGCTGGCGCATGCGCAGATGGTACGGAGACGGGCAGCGTCACGCGGACAGCGGGGCTGCCAGGTAGCCTTCCGCGGCGAGCAGGAGCCTGCATATGCCCGACTGGCAAGAACGCATCGCCGACGACACCCGCCCCTCCATCCGCGCCGAGCACGAGCTGCGGTACGCGCTCGCCGCGCCGCTGATCCGTGCCAGCACGCGCTGGTGCGACCTCGGCTGCGGGAGCGGCATCGGGGCCGCCGCGGCGCTCGCCGGCAGCGCCTACAGAGGCAGAGCAGTGCTCGTCGATCGCGAGCAGGCGGTCGCCGACCGCGCTGCCGCGGCGCTCGGCAGAAGAGCGGTCGCGCTGGTCGCCGATCTCGCAACGCCCGAGGGCGTCGCGCAGGTGCGCGCAGCGCTCGGCGACAGAGACGACGCGCTGCTGGTCACCTGCTTCGAGACGATCGAGCATCTCGACGACTTCGCGCCGCTCGTCACGCTGCTGCTCGAGCTGGCCGCCCGCCCCGGCGCGACAGTCGTGCTGAGCGTCCCCAACGACGCCTTCTGGGCGATCGAGAACCCCCACCACAAGACGAGCTGGGGCGAGGGAGCGGTCGAGGAGCTGCGCGCGCTGCTGCCCGCCGACCACCGCCTCCTGCACCAGGTCACGCTCGAAGGGTCCGCGATCGCCGACCCCGCCGCGATCGCCGACGGCAGCGCCCCCGTCGCGCTCGCGCCCGGCGTCCCCTCGCACGTGCTGCTCGCCTTCGGCGCCGGCGCGGCGCAGCTCGCCGCGGAGCCGGTCACCCGCGTCGTCCAGTCCGACGTCGAGGCGCAGCGGCGCTGGGAGCGGCAGCGCGAGAGCGACCTGCTCTACTACGCGACCGCCGTCAGATCGCTCGAGGCCCGCCTCGCGGCGGCCGAGCAGGCGGCGGCTGCCGTCCCGGCGCTGCGGGCGCCCGGCGACGACGAGGCCTCCGACGCGCCCGCCGCCAGCGGCCACGCGTGAAGGTCGCCTTCCTCCTCAACGACCTGCAGCTCTCCGGCGGCGTCGGCGTCGTCGTCCAGCACGCGCGCGAGCTGGCGACCAGACACGGCCACGACGTGACGCTCGTGCTGGTGCGCGAGCAGGAGGCGGCGCCGTGGGAGTTCGACGGGCTCGCCCACCTGCACGTCGAAGGGCTCGACGACGCCCGTCGCGAGCATTTCGACGTCGCGATCGCGACCTGGTGGGAGACGCTCTACTCGCTCTACGAGCTGCAGGCCGACCGCTACGTGCACTTCCTGCAGAGCTTCGAGGACCGCTTCTACGAGCGCGGGAGCGCCGAGCGCCAGGCCGCGGCGGCGACGCTCGACTTCCCCGTCAGCTACGTGACGGAGGCCAGCTGGATCGCCGAGACGCTCGCGCAGGTCCGGCCCGACGCGCCGTGCGCGTTGGTGCGCAACGGGATCGACAAGGACGTCTTCCGCTCGCCCGAGAGACTCGAGGTGCGGCTCGAGGAGCCGCTGCGGATCGTCGTCGAGGGCAACCCGTCGGTCTGGTTCAAGGACATCTACGGCGCGATCGGCGCCGCCGGCCTGATGCAGGAGCCGCGCCACCTGACCGTCGTCACGACGCAGAAGTCGTGGATCGAGCCGGGGACGGCCGACGCCGTCGTCGGGCCGCTGACGCACCGCGAGATGGCCGCGCTCTACGAGGCCAGCGACGTCGTCCTCAAGCTCTCGAAGGTCGAGGGCATGTTCGGGCCGCCGCTGGAGGGGTTCCACATGGGCGCGACGTGCGTCGTGGCGCCCGTGACCGGCTACGACGAGTACATCGAGCACGGCTGGAACGGCCTCGTCGTCGACTGGGACGACCAGGCCGGCACGGCCCGCGCGCTCGACCTGCTGGCGCGCGACCGGCGGCTGCTGACCTTCCTGCGCACCAACGCGCTGGAGACGGCGCGCTCGTGGCCGACGTGGGAGCAGTCCGGCACCTTCATGGCCGCGGCGCTGGAGAAGATCCGCCGCGACCCGCCGCCGCCCGCGTACTCCGGGGCTCGGCAGCTCGCCGCCGACAGCCGCCTCGCGCTCGACGCGCAGCGGCTGCTGATGCACGAGCGCAACGAGTACAGACGGCTCGCCAAGCCGGCGCTGCGGCTGAAGCGGACCGCGACGTGGCAGCGTCTGAAGCGCCTGCGCGAGCATCCCGCGATGCAGCCGGTCTGGAAGCTGTTGCGCCCGCTCACGCGCCGGGTGCGCTCGAAGCTGACCGGCTGAGGCGCTGATGGAGCGGCACCCGCTGATCGACCGTGCCGTGCGGCGGCTGCGCGGGCGCCAGACGCCGGTCGACGAGTCGCCCTTCACCGCCTACGCGGCGGTCGCCGAGCTGGCCCGCAGCGGGCCGGCGCCGCTGCTGTCGCCGGACGACGCGACGGGTGCGGGCGCGGCCGACGGGCCGCTGACGGTCGCCGTCGTGCTGCCGTGGTTCCCGACCGGCAGCGGCGGTCACGCGACGATCTTCAACCTCGTGCGGGCGCTGGAGGCGCGCGGCCACGCCTGCTCGATCTGGCTCGACGACCCGACCGGCCGTCACGCCGCGCTCGACGAGGGGGCCGTCGCGCAGCGGCTGCGCGAGCAGTTCGGCGGCTGCGCCGGCCCGGTCCGCAAGGGCTTCGCCGCCTGGGCCGGCGCCGACGTCGTGCTCGCGACGAGCTGGCCGACCGCCTACCGCGCGCAGCTGCTGCCCGGCTGTCGCGCGCGCGCGTACCTGGTGCAGGACCACGAGCCGGAGTTCCACCCGACCTCGGCCGAGTCGGAGTGGGCGGCGGCGACCTACCGCGCCGGCCTCCACTGCATCGCCGCCTCGGCATGGCTGGCGCAGCTGCTGCGCGACCGCTACGGCGCCGCCAGCAGCCATTTCGACCTCGGCATCGACCACGCCCGCTACCGCCCCGCGACGGGCGCGCGCCGCCCCGCGCGCGTGCTCTTCTACGCCCGTGCGAGCACGCCGCGGCGCGCCGTCCCGCTGGGGCTGTTCGCGCTCGCCGAGCTGCGCCGCCGCCGGCCCGAGGTCGAGCTGGCGCTGTTCGGCTCGCCGGCGCCGGTCGCGGCGCCCTTCCCCTGCGAGCAGCTCGGGCTGCTGTCCTCGGCGCAGCTCGCTGACGCCTACGCGACGGCGACCGCGGGGATGGTGCTGTCGCTGACGAACCCGTCGCTGGTGCCGCAGGAGATGCTGGCGTGCGGGCTGCCGTGCGTCGACGTCGACGTCGCCAGCACGCGCTCGGAGTGGGGCGCCGACGGCGCCGTCGAGCTGGCCGCGCTCGACCCGGGCGGCCTCGCATCGGCGCTGGAGCGGCTGCTCGACGACCGCGCGCTGTGGCAGCGCCGCAGCGCCGCCGGTGTCGCGTGGGCGGCCCAGCGGACGTGGCCGCATGCCGGCGAGCAGGTCGAGGCCGGCCTGCGCGCGGCGCTCGCCGCGCCCAGCTGAGCTGCCCGGCGCGCCGAGCGCGCCCGCCGGCTCAGTCGTTGCGGCGCAGGCCGAGGATGCTGAGCAGGAACGAGGAGAAGAAGACCTGGATGCCGACGATCACGAACGTCAGCGCGAGGATCGCCAGTCTCTCCTCGCCGAGCGAGCCGAAGCCGCGGTCGATCCACTCGATCACGATGACCGCGGCGATCACGAGTCCCGCGAAGACGATCCCGCCGCCGAGCAGCAGGCCGTGTTCCAGTCTGAAGCGCGCCCGCATGCGGTCGAACCACGGATCGCGCTCGTTCATGAAGTAGGTGCCGTAGGCGTGCGCGCAGAGGCCCAGGGCGACGACCTGCGTGCCGACGACCAGCAGCAACGCGCCGGCGATCAGCGCGTGCAGGTCCCACTCGCGGCCGAGGACGTTGATGTTGGCGACGACCGTGACCGCGATCAGCGCGCCGATCAGCGCCATCAGCGCGCCCGGCAGGATGAAGAGGTGGTTGGGCGAGTGGACGAGCAGGAAGCGCAGATGACGCCAGCCGTCGCGGAAGCTCGACAGCTTCGACTCGCCACCGCGCGGGTGGTACTCGATGTCGAACTGACGTATGTCGAGCTTCTCCTTCGCCGCCCGGATCACCATCTCGGAGGCGAACTCCATCCCGGTCGTGCGCAGCGCCAACTGCGGCAGCGTCGAACGGCGGACCGCCCGCATGCCGCAGTGGGCGTCGCTGACGCCGGTTCTGAAGAGCAGGTTGAGGAAGCCCGACAGCAGCGGATTGCCGACGTAGCGGTGCAGCCACGGCATCGCGCCCGGATGGATGTTCTTCATCCGGTCGCCGATCACCATGTCGGCGCCGTCGTCCAGCTCTCTGAGGAAGCGCGGGATCTCGTTGAAGTCGTACGTGAGGTCGGCGTCGCCCATCACGATGTACTTGCCGCGGGCCGCCGAGAAGCCGGCGAGGTAGGCGCTGCCGTAGCCGCGGCGCGGCTCGACGATCACGCGGGCGCCGGCGGCCTCCGCGAGCGCGGCGCTGCCGTCGTCGGAGTTGTTGTCGGCGACGACGACCTCTCCGGCGATGCCGTTGCGCTCGAGCACGCCGAGCGCTGCGGCGACGCACTGCTCGATGTTCTCCGCCTCGTTCAGACAGGGGATCACCACGGAGACGCGCAGCTCTGCGGTCTCAGGCTCTGTCCGCCCGGGGGCGTTCTCTTTCTGGGCTGTCGTCATGTGCTCGTCGGATCGGATGGCAACCGGATCGGGGCACCACTTGAGACGGGGATCGACCCGTCGAGTTGCGCTGATGCTAGCGAAACCGTCGGCCGCTC
>DATIOB010000723.1:0-4011 GCA_035473605.1 Conexibacter sp. | reverse complement strand
ATCAGGTCGCGCGCGCCGGGCAGCGGCCGCACCTCGTCGATCAGCTCGCCGAAGTGGTCGCCGTGCAGCGCGCGCACCTCGTCGCCGTGCTCGCGCTCGACCTGCTCGCCCGCGGCGGCGGCGACGTACTTGTCGCCGCCCTTGCCGACCTCGCGCAGCAGGCGCCAGGCGGGCAGCTCGAGGCCGACGCCGCGGAAGGCGCGCTGCCACGCGATCGCGTGCAGGTAGTTGGAGTCGACGAGCGTGCCGTCGACGTCCAGCAGGACGGTGCGGACGGGCGCGTTCACGCTGCCGTGCTGCCCGCGGTCTCGCGCTCGTGCTCGGCGGCGCGGCGTTCGACCGCCTCCAGCACCCCGCGGCGGCGCTTGTGCGCGCGCTCGTACGTCTCGACGTGGCGCAGTCTCGCCGGCGTCAGTCTGTTGAGCCGTCTGACGATCTGCTCCACCGTCAGGTCCTCGTAGTTGGCGAACGGCCGGCGGTGCTCTTCGCGCTCCTCGGTCGTCTCGCTGGGGGCGTCGATCGTCTCGCGCGCCGTCTCGGCGGCGTCGCCGACCGCTCTGCCGGTCGCTCTCGCCGCCGCTCTCGCCTGTTCGCCGACCGCGTCGACCGCGCCCGCGGCGGCGCGTCTGGCGCCGGCGGCTGCGCCGCGTCCGGCACGGGCGGCGTCGGCCGCCGCGTCCGCGGCGTCGCGTCTCAGCTCGCGCGCGGCCGCTCTGGCCGCCTGTGCTGCTCCGGTTCTGCTCGCGTCGTAGGTCGGTCTGCCCTGCACCTCGGCGCCGACGACCGCCGCGGTCAGCGCCGGCAGCAGCGCGCGCAGATCGGCGAGCATCCGCTCCTCGTCGGCGCGATGGTCGGCGGCCAGTCTCGCCGTCAGCGTGTCGCCGGCCGCTCTGGCGAGCGCTTCGAGCGCGTCGTAGGTGGCGATCTCCAGCGCCTCGCTGGCCGCCTCGTCCTTCGCGTTCTTCAGCAGCTTCTCCTCGGGGCTGCCGCCGCGCAGCAGGTCGAGCGGCGTCTTGCCGAACGCGACGAGCTGGCCGGCGAGCCGCTGGCCGACGTCGTAGACGGCCGTCACGACCGACTGCGAGCCGCCGAGGTCGGCGAGCCGGCGCGAGAGCCTCTCGGCGTGGCCGCGCGTCTCGCGCAGATGACGTTCGAGCAGTCTGCGGTAGTCGCCGCTCGGCGTGACGGCGATGTGGGCCTGCAACGTGCGCACGAGCGCCTGCTCCATCGCACGCGCCTCGATCAGGTACTGGACCAGCTTGTCCTCGTTCGTCGGCATGCAAAGCTCCTGCGTAGGTGACGGAGGTTTGGGCGTGGTCTCTTCCGCTGCCCGAGCCCGCGCGATGGCAAACACGCGTTCGCCGCTCGTTTCGCCCCTCACTCGCGGGGAAGAGTCCGGAGCGACCCCCACGAACGAGAGGACGCCGCCATGCCCGTCGCAGCAGCCATGCCGGCGCTGGAGGTCCCGGAGCCGGTCGAGCCGTCTCAGCCGCTCCCCGGCGACCCCGGCCCGACCGTCCCCGACCCGGCCCCGCCGGAGCCGCCGGACGCGCCGTCCGGGCCAGAGATCCCCGCGCCCGAGCCGCCCGTCCAGCCCGACCCGCCGGCACCCGACATCCCGAGCCCCGATCCGAAGGGGCCGGAGACGACATCGCACGAGCAGGAGCCGTCATGAGCGAGACCCCGAAACAGTCCGACCAGCTGCCCGAGGAGGCGCCGGCCGAGCAGGTGCCCGACGACGTCGACGGCGCCGACGAGGGCGCCGCGCGCGAGGAGGGCGAGCGGCTCGCCAGACGCGAAGGGCAGGACACGAGCGACCTCGGCTACCGCGACTCCGATGAGGCGGACGCGTACGAGCAGCACGAGGGCGGCGAACGCATGAGAGGAGACGGCAGATGAGCGAGGATCCGCGCTGGGAGCAGGATGAGGCCGCGGCGGCCGCCGCGGAGGCGGGCGCGATCGGCGGCGTCGCTGGTGACGAGGACCTCGACCCCGCAGAGCGGCCGCTGGCGGAGGCCGGCGAAGGGGAGTCCGAGGGCTTCGAGCTGGCCGAGGAGGAGCTGGTCGAGCACGCGACGCACGGTGACCAGCAGTCGGCGCACGCGATCCTCCACGACCAGGGCGCCGACGAGGACCCGCGCGCGGCCGACCAGGTCGACGCCGAGGCCGACGAGGAGCAGAAGCCCCGGTGAAGCTTGTGTGAAGCTTCACATTTGCAGCACTTTTGACTGACGGGGCGAGCCTAGTCTCGCCCCATGTCGTACGTCGACCTCCACTGCCATCTCCTGCCCGGTCTCGACGACGGGGCAGCGACCGCCGACGACATGCTGAGGCATGCGCGGCGACTGCACGCCGAGGGCGTGCGCGACGTCGTCTGCACGCCGCACATCAAGCGCGACGAGTTCCCCGGCGTCCCGATCCGCGAGCTGGCCGACCGCATGGCGGCGGCGCAGCGCACGATCAGAGCGGCCGGCCTCGCAGTGCGGCTGCACCTCGGCGCCGAGCTGGCCCACGCCGACGCGCTGCTGCTGCCCGACGCCGACCTGGCGCGGATCTCGCAGGGGCCGGAGGGCAGCAGATGGCTGCTGCTCGAGTGCCCCTTCGAGGGGATCGACGACGACTTCGCGCTCGCCTTCCGGCGGCTGCAGGGGCTCGGCTACGGCCTGCTGCTCGCGCACCCGGAGCGCTCCGACGGCCTGCTCAAGGGCGACGGCCTCGGCCGCCTGCGGCCGTTGCTGGCACAGGGCGCGCTGCTGCAGGTCAACGTCTGCTCGCTGCTCGGCAACCACGGCCTCGACGCGCAGGACGCCGCCGTGCGGCTCGTGCGCGAGGGGCTCGCCTACTGCCTCGCCTCCGACGGCCATCCCGGCTCTCGTGAGCAGACGCTCCAGCTCGGCTTCCACCTGCTGCTGCGCGCGGGCGCGTCGAGCACGCAGGCATACCGGCTCACGCAGGCGAACCCGCGGCTGCTGCTGCGGGACGGCGTGCGCCGCCCGCTCGTCGATCTCGAGCGGGCGCTCGCCGCGGCGGCCTGACGGCCCCGTCGCGGCGAAAGAGCTTTCCCCGGTCCGCACCGCAGCATGCCCGACCCGGGCAAGTCAGGGTAACCTAACGCGAATGTCCACTCTGCGCGCGCCGAATCCCGATCATGCTGTCCCTGACGGTTTTCAGTACTTCCCGCCGCCGCTGGCTCCCGCCGAGCCGGGCGAGCGCCGCTCGCCCGCCGAGGAAGCGCGCACGCTGCTGGCGCATTCGACCGTCGCGACGCTCGGCTCGCTGAGCGAGGACGGCACGCCGTGGGCCTCGATGGTCGTCTTCGGCACGCTCGCCGACGGCGCGCCCGTGATCTTCGTCTCGACGCTGGCCGAGCACGGCCGCAACCTCGAGCGCGACCAGCGCGGCAGCCTGATGGTCGCGGCGCCGATCACCAACCCCGATCCGCTGCAGAGCGGCCGCGTGACGCTCGCCGGGCGCTGGGAGAAGCCGGAGGGCGCGCGTGAGGAGGAGGCCCGCGAGGCCGCCTACGCCGCGATGCCGTACGGCAGAACGTACGCCAAGATGGGCGACTTCTCGCTCTGGGTCCTGAACGTCGAGCGCGTCCGCTGGGTCGGCGGCTACGGGATCATGGGCTCCGACGACGCCGGCTCCTACAAGGCCGCCGCGGTCGATCCGACGGCGCCGAGCGCCGCGCACGCCGTCGAGCACCTCAACGACGACCACGCCGACGCGCTGCTGCTGATCGCGCAGAGACTGGCCGGCTACCCCGACGCGACGGCCGCCAAGGCGAGCGGCATCGACCGCTACGGGATGGACCTCTCGATCGACACCCCGCGCGGCAACGCGCCGTTCCGCGTCGGCTTCGCCGAGCGCTGCGACGAGCCCGACGGCCTGCGCGGCGCCACGGTCGAGCTGGCCAAGCGCGCACGCGGCGTCTAGCGGCGCAACTCCGACGCTGGTCTTCGGTTACCCTAATTAGGTCCGCCTAAACGGGGACCCGAAGACCCTGGACAC
>DATIOB010000722.1:0-6468 GCA_035473605.1 Conexibacter sp. | reverse complement strand
AGCCCGTGGCGAAGGCGCCGCCCTCGACGAAGAACGAGGCGACCATCATCACGCCGGCGGTGGGCAGCAGCCAGAACGACAGCGCGTTGAGGCGCGGGAACGCCATGTCGCGCGCGCCGAGCATCAATGGCAGGAAGTAGTTCGCGAAGCCCGCCATCATCGGGACGACGAAGAGGAAGATCATCGTCGTGCCGTGGAGCGTGAACAGCTCGTTGTAGTGCTCGGGCGTGAGGAAGTTGTTGTTCGGCGTCGCGAGCTGGACGCGGATCAGCAGCGCCTCGATTCCGCCGACCAGGAAGAAGGCGAAGGTGAAGACGATGTACAGGATCCCGATCTTCTTGTGATCGGTCGTGGTGACCCAGTCGATCCACCGAGCGCGCTGGCGCTCCTTGTGGACCTCGTGGGCGAGCACCTGCGGCACGGGCTGCGTCGCGAAGTCGGTGGTTGCCATGATCGGTCGGGTTCCTTTGTCCTAGTTGAGGTCGCCGTCGCGCGTGAGCTGCTCGCGCAACTGCAGGACTTCTCTGTCCGCAGCGGCGATGTCTCTTCTCTGCTGCTCCAGCCAGGCCGTGTACTCCGTCGGCGTCACGACGCGAACGCGAGCGGTCATGTCGGCGTGGTTGCGCCCGCAGAGCTCGGCGCACTGACCGACGTACGTCTCGCCGGCCTTCGGGGCCTTGAACCAGGTGGAGTTGGAGTAGCCGGGGACGGCGTCGAACTTGCCGCCGAGCTTCGGGAATCCACCACGAGTGGATGACGTCGGTCGCCTGGATGTCGAGCACGACGGTCGTGTTCGCCGGGACCACCATCTCCTCGTAGGAGTAGACGAGGCCGAAGCCGTTTCTCTGGCAGTCGGCGCCGTACGTGTAGCGCCAGATGTACTGGCGGCCGGTCACGCAGACGACGAGCGCTCTGCCGTCGGGCGGCTTGGGCAGGTCTGAAGAGGCGGTCAGGACGCCCTCGGCCAGCTGCAGCCCGTTCGGGTCGCTGTTGGGCGGGTCCTGGATCGAGCTGAGCTTCGAGAAGGTGACGGCGGCGAGCGCGACGAGAATCAGCGCGGCGCCGACGGTCCAGGAGATCTCGAGCCGGGTGTTGCCGTGAATCTGTGCGGCGACCGCGCCCTTCTTGGCGCGGAATCTCCAGAGCGAGTAGAAGAGCGCGCCTTCCACCACGACGAAAACGACGATCGCGATGTAGAGGACGATCTTGTACAGCGAGTCGATCTGGTCTGCGTTCGGCGAGCCACCCGATTCCGGGGTGAGGAAGTCGGCGAACGCGCCGCTGGCGAAGACGAGCGATCCGATCGTCGCGAGCAGCAGGGCCGCGACAGCGCGGCGGCGAATGGAAGCAGTTTCAGGTCGCAAGGCGGCGCGGATTCTACCCACCGAGCGGTCACATGCTGCGTCACGTCCCCCGCTCTGCTTCCCGGCGTCAGCCGAACCCCCGTGGCTACGGGCTTTTCCCTGCACTCTGACCACCTCAGACACCTCTGAACTCGGGCGCTCGCTTCTGCAGGAACGCGAGCGCCCCCTCGGCGAAGTCGCTGCTTGCCGCCTGCTGCTGCTGAATCTCCGCTTCGAGCTCGAGCTGCTCGCCGAGGCCGCTGTAGACCCATTCGTTGAGCTGACGCTTGGTGCCGGCGTAGGAGCGCGTCGGCCCGGCGGCGAGCCGCGCGGCGAGCGCGTCGGCCGCGGCGGCCAGCTCGTCGTCGGGGTGGACGGCGTTGATCAGCCCCCACTCGAGCGCTCTCGGCGCGTGCAGGCGCTCGCCCAGGAAGGCCATCTCGAGCGCGCGGGTGAAGCCGATGCGGGCCGGGATGAAGGCGGAGGAGCCGCCGTCGGGGACGAGCCCGATGTTGACGAAGGCGAGCAGGAAGTAGGCCGACTCGGCGGCGAGCACGAGGTCGGCGGAGAGCGCGAGCGAGCAGCCGATCCCGACGGCGCCGCCGTTGACGGCGGCGATCACCGGCTTCGGCAGCTCGCGCAGGCCGGTGATGATCGGGTGGTAGCGCTCGACGAGGGCGGTGTGGACGTCCGGGTGTCCCTCGGGCGTCGGCTCGAAGCCGGCCGACAGGTCGGCGCCGGAGGAGAAGCCGCGGCCGGCGCCGGTGACGAGGACCGCGCGGATCTCGTCGTCGCCTCCGACGCGCTCGATCGCGGCGCGCAGGTCGAGCCCGAACTGGGTGTCCCAGGCGTTCATCTTCTCTGGACGGTTCAGCTCGATGCGTGCGACTGCGCCGGCGCGGTGAAGGTTCACCGTGTCGTACGAGTGCACCAGCTCGTAGACGCTCATGGCCGGTGATCCTACGTTCGGGAGACGTTCGTGAGCGCCGATCCGACCAACGAGCGAAGGTCGAGTGAGACAGCCCTCATATACTCCCGGCGCTTTGCGGAAGTCGAAGGCCCTCCGAGCCGCAGCCTGGGTTGTCCTGGCAGCTGGCGTCGCCGCTCCGGTCGTGCGCCGTCGAGTACGCCTGCCCAAACCCGCCGTCCTGGCGGCGGCAGCGGCGGCTCCGGTCGCCCTCTGCGTGGTCGTTCCGCGGTCGCGCACACGCGACGTTCTGACCTGCACCCTGCAGATGTGGGCCTACCTCGCGGCGTACGAGATGCCGCACGACGATCCCGAGGCGCTGATGCGGCGCGTCCACGTCGACTACCCGGTGCGGATCGACACGATCATCGGCCTCGGCAAGCCGCCGACGCTGCGGCTCCAGCGGCTGCTGTCGGCCCCCGGCAAGATGCGCGCGATCGAGAAGGTGCTGGTCTGGACCCACTGGCTGTGGTTCGCCGTCCCGCACGCGACGACCGCCTACGTGCTGATCCGCAGACGCGAGAGATTCGGGCGCGCGGCCGTCACGACCTACGCCGTCTTCGACCTCGGCGCGCTCGTCTACTGGCTGCTGCCGACGGCGCCGCCGTGGTTCGCCCACCAGCAGGGCAGACTCGACGACGCCGACCACACCCGCGTGCGGCGGATGATGATCGAGTACGGGGAGCAGTTCTGGAAGCACCGCTGGGGGCCGCTCTACTCTTTGTTCGCGGGCAATCCCCTGGCTGCCATGCCGTCCCTGCACTTCGCCACCTCCGTGAATGCCGCCCACGTCCTTCGTGAGGCCGGTCGCGTCGAGGGCGCGATCGGCTGGACCTACGCGCTGACGCTCGGGCTGGCGCTCGTCTACCTCGGCGAGCACTACGTGATCGACCTGCTCGCCGGGCTCGCCCTGGCCGAGGGCGTGCGCCACGCCGCGCCGGCGATGACGCCGACCGCGCTCGCGATCTCGAGAGCGGTCCAGGCGCTCGAGTTCAAGGCACGAGGTTGAGCGTGGCGGGCGAGGACGGCATCCGCCGGTCCTCCGACGAGCACGCCCCTTCGCCGGTCGAGGAGATCGAGGAGACCTTCGTCGAGGAGGACCACCACGACGAGGAGATGCCGCGCGTCGTCATAACGCGGCGGCGGTTGATCGCGTCGGTCGTCTTCGTCGCCGCCGTGCTCGCCTTCCTCTACTTCGTGCTGCCCGAGATCAGCGGCATGAAGGAGACGTGGGATCGCGTCGCCGACGGCGACCACGCCTGGCTGGCGGCCGCGCTCGGCTTCGAGATCCTCTCGATGGTCAGCTACGTCGCGCTGTTCCACGGCATCCACATCCCGCCCGGCTCGCGCATCACGCTGCGCGACAGCTACCTGATGACGATGGCCAGCCTCGCCGCGACGCGCCTGTTCGCGGCGGGCGGCGCCGGCGGCGTGGCGCTGACGGCGTGGGCGCTGCGGCGCGCGGGGCTGCCGCGGCGCGAGGTCGCCGAGCGGATGATCGCCTTCCTCGTGCTGCTCTACGGCGTCTACGTGATCGCGATGATCGTCTGCGGGATCGGCCTGCGGACCGGGCTCTTCAACGGCCCGGCGCCGTTCGCGCTGACCGTCCTGCCGGCGATCGTCGGCGTCGTCGCCGTCTGCCTGTTCGTGCCGCTGGCGTTCGTGCCGGAGGACTTCCCGGAGCGGATCGAGCGGATGGCGCCGCGGCGTCCGCGCGCGGCGAAGTGGCTGCGGCGGTTCGCGCTCGGCCCGGCCTCGATGCGCGGCGGGATCCGCTTCGCCTTCTACAAGGTCACGCACCCCGACCGCGCGATGTTCGGCGTCGCGACCTGGTGGATCTTCAACGTCGCGATCCTGTGGGCGTCGTTCCACGCCTTCGGAGAGGCGCCGCCGCTGGCCGTGATCGTGCAGGGCTACTTCGTCGGCATGCTCGGCAACCTGCTGCCGCTCCCGGGCGGGATCGGCGGCGTCGACGGCGGCATGATCGGCGCCTTCGTCGCCTTCGGCGTGGGCGGTTCGCTGGCCGTCCTGGCGGTGCTCGCCTACCGGCTGCTGGCGTTCTGGCTGCCCACGATCCCGGGCATCATCGCCTACCTGGGCCTGCGCAAACGGGTCGAGACATGGCGCCTGCACCCAGCCGCGGCGTGAGCCCATGTGGGCGCTATACTTACTGAAGTATTGACCCCCGATCGGAGAGCCGAGTCACCCATGTCAGACGTCGAGAACGTGATCATCGTCGGCAGCGGTCCGGCCGGCTACACGGCGGCGCTGTACACCGCACGGGCTGACCTGAGACCGCTGGTGATCGAGGGCTTCGCCTGGGGCGGCCTGCTCCAGCAGACGACCGAGGTCGAGAACTACCCGGGCTACAGAGAAGGCGTCATGGGCCCGGTCATGATGCAGGAGTTCCGCGACCAGGCCGAGCGCTTCGGGACCCGCTTCATCACCGACGACGTGACGAGAGTCGAGCTGTCCGACGGCGGCCTCCACACCGTCTGGGTCGGCGACGACGAGTTCAAGGCCAAGGCGGTCGTGCTCGCGATGGGCGCCCAGCACAAGAAGCTCGGCGTCCCCGGCGAAGAGGAGCTGAGCGGCCGTGGCGTCAGCTACTGCGCGACCTGCGACGCGGCCTTCTTCAAGGAGCACGAGACCGTCATCGTCGGCGGCGGCGACTCCGCGATGGAGGAGGCGATCTTCCTCGCCAAGTTCGCCGGCAGAGTGGTCGTCGTCAACCGTCGCGACGAGTTCCGCGCCTCGGCGATCATGCTCGACCGCGCCAGAGAGGCGCACAACATCGAGTGGCTGACGCCGTACGTCGTCGACGAGTTCGTCCCCGGCGAGAGAGGCGCGATGGAGAAGATCCGCCTCAAGCACACCGACACCGGCGAGACGCTCGAGCACAGCGCGACCGGCGCCTTCATCGCGATCGGCCACGAGCCGCAGTCGGAGCTCGTCAGCGGCCAGGTCGACCTCGACGAGAACGGCTATGTGAAGACGAGCGGCCTCTCGACGCGCACGAACCTGGCGGGCGTCTTCGCCGCCGGCGACCTCGTCGACCACACCTACCGTCAGGCGATCACGGCCGCCGGCTCCGGCTGCAAGGCCGCGCTCGACGCCGAGTGGTACCTGCGCGACACGCCGCCCGAGGTGGCCGCGCGCGAAGTCGATCCGACGGTCGTCGAAGCCTAGGCCCGGAGATAGATCGGGTTGGAGACGACCCAGGTGCGGGGGCGGCCGGCGTCCAGCAGCGTCGCCTCGACGCGGTAGACGCCGGCCTCGCCGGCCGGGGCGTCGAGGCTCGTGCCGCTGTGCACGCGGGCGAACTCGACGCCGTCGCGCAGGATCCGCACGTCGGCTCTGCGCGGCAGCCGCACATGCAGCGTGAAGCCGCCCGCGGGCGCCTCGCTGCCGATCTCGACGTGCTCGGGGCCGTCGGCCCAGAAGCGGAAGCCGCCGGCCGGCGCGAGCGCGTCGCGGGCGAGGTAGCAGCGGCCCTCGCGCAGCGCCTCGTAGACGGCGTCGCGGTCGGCGGCGGCGTCGCCGCTCGGCGGGCGCTCCAGCAGCACGTGCGTGCGCAGCAGCTCGAATGCGTGGCGGTAGCTCATCAGCCGCAGTGGCACGCGGCCGCCGATCCGCAGGCCGAACTGGTGCGCGTCGAGGCCGCCGATCGCGACGACGCGGCGCTGGGCGGCGGCACGGTCCCAGGCGGCCAGCGCCTCGGGGCGCGGGTGGTCGAGCTGGCGCGCGCCGCGCGGTCCCAGCAGGAAGCGCAGCGCGTCGCGGCGGTGCTCGAAGCGCTCGATCGTGTCGGTCACCAGCGACCACAGCTCGACGCCGGTCGCGGCCGGCGGGAAGGGGTCGTCCCAGCCGGTCGCGGGGATGAAGGGGAACGGTCTGACGCCGGTCGAGAAGGGATGGGCGGTGGAGCCGAACCCGCCGGCGGCGGCGAGCTCGCGCGGATCCGAGCCGCCGAGCTGCAGCGCGACCGGGTGTTCGCACGCATCAAAGCCGAGCAGCCGGGCGCGATCGCCATGGATGATGGCGCCGCTGGTGAGCATCTCGGTATAAAGCAGCGCATGACGGCTCATCTGACGGTGGAAGACCCGGCAATGCCGGTCGGTCCAGTCCATCATAGGGGCCACGGAGAACAGCCAGCGC
>DATIOB010000721.1:0-5509 GCA_035473605.1 Conexibacter sp. | reverse complement strand
GTCGAGTCGATGAGCCGCGCGCCGTGGGCGGTCGCCAAGCCGGCGAAGGGCTTCGCCACCGGTCCCAACACGATGTACGACACGAGCCTCGGCTGGCGCTTCGTCAATCCGAAGATGGAGGCGCTCGGCCACACCGACTCGCTCGGGCAGACGGCCGAGAACCTCGTCGCCGAGCGTCCGAGCGTGATCACGCGCGAGGCGCAGGACCGCTTCGCGCTGCACAGCCACCAGAAGGCGCTCGCCGCCCAGGCGGCCGACCGCTTCGCGCGCGAGCTGGTGCCGGTGACCGTCAGGGAGCGCAAGGGCGAGCGCGTCGTCGCCGCCGACGAGGGCCCGCGCGCCGACACCTCGCTGGAGCGGCTCGCCGCGCTCGAGCCGGCCTTCGTGAAGGAGAACGGGACCGTCACCGCCGGCAACTCCAGCTCGCTCAACGACGGCGCGGCGGCGCTGGTGCTCGTCAGCCCCGTCTACGCGCGCGAGCACGGCCTCGCGCCGCTGGCGAAGATCCGCTCGATCGCGACCGCCGGCGTGCCGCCGCGCGTGATGGGGATCGGGCCGGTGCCGGCGAGCGAGAAGGCGCTGGAGCGGGCCGGGATCGGCCTCGCCGACGTCGGCCTGATCGAGCTGAACGAGGCGTTCGCCGCGCAGGCGCTGGCGGTGCTGGCGGAGTGGGGCGTCGACGCCGAGGACGAGCGCCTCAACGTCAACGGCGGCGCGATCGCGCTCGGCCATCCGCTCGGCTGCTCCGGCGCCCGTCTGCTGACGACGATGGTGCACGAGCTGCAGCGCCGCGACGACGTCACCTTCGGCCTCGCGACGATGTGCATCGGCGTCGGTCAGGGGATCGCCGTCGTCGTCGAGCGCGTCTCCTAGACGACCCCGCGTGGCGCGCCGTCGTGGCGCGCCGCGACTCCCAGGCGGATGGTGTGTTGGAATCCCGACCACACCAATCGACATCTTGGGGGCAGGATGAAGCGCACCGCACTGCTTGCAGCGACCTTGACCGGCATCGTCGTGCTGCTCGTGACCGGGCTGCCGGCGCAGGCCGCCCGGCTGATCACCGGCAACGACATCAAGAACGGATCGATCACGCGCAAGGACGTGCGCAAGGGCACGCTGACGCTCGATCGTCTGTCGCTGCCGACGCAGAGACTGATCCTCACCAACGGCGCCGTCGGCCCGACCGGTCCGCGTGGCGCGACCGGCCCGCGCGGCGCGACCGGCGCCAGAGGGGCGACCGGCAACAGAGGCGCGACCGGCGCGACCGGCCCCAGAGGGGCCAACGGCGTCAACGGCGTCAGCGGCTACCAGATCGTCAACACCGCCTCGACGGCCGCGACCGGCGCATCGCAGACCCTCCCCGTCGTCTGCCCGGCCGGCAAGGTCGTGCTCGGCGGCGGCGGTCAGGTGACCGGCGGCACCAACGGCGTGATCACCGGCGGCATCCCCGTCGGCAACACGTGGCAGCTGACCGCGACCGCCGATCCCGCCGGGCCCGCGTGGTCGATCAACGGCTTCGCGATCTGCGCGAACGTCGCGTCGTAGGGCTGCGCGCACTGACGCGGCGCGGCGCGGGCGGGCTCCCCACGAGCCCGCCCGCCGCGCGGCGCGCGTTCAGCCGGGCGACCGGCTGAACGCGGCAGGTCCTCAGCCGGCGGCGACCGCCGACTCCTCCGGCGCGACCGCGACCTCGCCGCTGAACAGCAGCGCGTGCAGGCCGGCCGCCAGCAAAGCGCCGAGCAGCGGCGCGACGATGAACAGCCACAGCTGCTCCAGCGCCCAGCCGCCGACGAACAGCGCCGGTCCGATCGAGCGGGCCGGGTTGACCGAGGTGTTGTCGACCGGGATCCCGACGAGGTGGATCAGCACCAGCACGAGGCCGATCGGGATGCCGGCGAAGGCGACGCTGGCGATCCGGTCGGTCGCCGCCAGGACGGTGAAGACGAGGAAGCCGGTCAGCACGACCTCGATCGCGAACGCCGAGCCCCACGGGTAGCCGCCGGGCGAGTGCTCGCCGTAGCCGTTGGCGCCGAAGCCGGCCTCGCCGGCGTCGTAGCCGCCGGCCTTGCCCTTCACGATCACCAGCAGCAGCGCGGCCGCGACGATCGCGCCGGCGATCTGCGCGATCCAGTACCGCGCCGCCTCGCTCAGCTCGATCTTCCCGCGCGCCAGCAGCCCCAGCGTCACCGCCGGGTTGATGTGACAGCCCGAGACCGGGCCGACCGCGTACGCCATCGCCAGCAGCGACAGGCCGAACGCGAACGCGACCCCGAGGAAGCCGATTCTGTCGCCGGCGATCACTGCGGCGCCGACGCCGCCGAAGACGAGCACGAAGGTGCCGAGCGCCTCCGCGAGCGCACGTTTCAAAGCCACGGCCCTGTCCTTCCGTTGAATTGCGAATCTCCCGCAGGCGGCATTCGGCGTGGCGCGTTGGTCTCCTCTGCAAAGCGGGGTCATGAAACTCAGTGACGATGCCTGTCCAACCGTCACGGTGACAGCCCTGTACGGGTGGCGATACAGAAGTTCACGGCTCGTTCTCAGAATCGAACAGCATGAGATCCCCATGCAGTGAGCGGCCGCGACGCCGCGTGCTCGCCCTCGCCGCGGCGGTCGCCGCGAGCGTCGGCGCGGGTGTCGTGCTCGCGCCCGCCGCAGGAGCAGTGAACTTCGTCACGACCGCCAACGGTGAGCGCTGGGAGGTCAACGACGGCGCGATGCCCGGCCTCGACACCGGCTCGATCCGCAGCGTCACGAGCGCGTCGCTGCTCGGCTACGGCGGCCTTCGCATCAGCGTCTCCGGCACGCCCGTCGCGCGGATGGACGGCGAGCTGATGCGCGGCTTCGGGCTCAGATTCGACGGCCTCGACAGCTTCGCCACGACGACACCGGTCAATCTCTCGGGGATCGACGTCGCACGCGAGCTGAGACTCGACCTGACGGGCAACAGCGCCCGCTTCGTCGACCGCTTCACCAACCGCACGAACATGCCCAAGACGGTCGAGGTGACCTTCGGCGGCATCCTCGGGCAGAACAACGGCGAGCAGCAGAGCGAGGTCGTGGGCAGCGCCAGCGGCGACACCGCGATCACCTCGGCCGACAGCTGGGTCGAGGTCGCGACGCCGACCGCGGCCGCCGTGCCGGTGACGGCCGGCCCGACCCAGAACGGTCCCTCCGCGACGGTCCTCGGCACGGCCGGCACCGGCCTGCTCGGCTCGCTGCAGCGGACCGCCAACTTCTTCCGCAACCCGTTCGCCAACCCGCTCGAGGTCGGCGCCGGGATGGAGGCCAACTTCTACGGCTTCCTGCGCCGCATCACGATCCAGCCGGGCGAGACGAGATCGCTGGCGCACTTCGTGATCGTCGGCAGACGCGAGACCGGCACGGGAGCGCCGGCCGCCGGCAGCGAGATCGAGGCCGTGCGCGCACGCGCCGCCGCGCTCGCCGCCGCGCCCGACCTCGCGGGCCTCTCCGTCGCCGAGCAGTGCGAGCTGGCCAACTGGGACCTCGCGGCGATCGACCCGGCGCTGCCGGCGACCTGCGCCGCGCGCCCGGCGCCGCAGCCGGAGCCGCTCAGAAGCGCGCCCGAGCCGGTCACCTCCTCGCCCTACGACGTCGTCAACAAGACGCTGACGGAGCTGCAGTCCGACATGGAGTCGGGTGAGACGACCTCGCAGGAGATCGTGCGCGCCTACCTCGACCGCATCGCCGCCTACGACACGGGCCAGCTCGGCCTGCACTCGTTCATCCACGTCGCCGACGACGCGATGGAGCAGGCGCGCGCCGCCGACATCGCGCGCGCCGAGGGCGAGCGCGGCCCGCTGCTCGGGATCCCGGTCGCGGTCAAGGACCTCTACGACACGAAGGACCAGCCGACGACGAACGGCTCCCTCGTCTTCGAGGGCTTCCGTCCGACGAAGGACGCCTTCCAGGTCGCGCGCCTGCGTGACGCCGGGGCGATCATCCTCGGCAAGGCGAACATGTCCGAGTTCGCCAACTCCGGCCGCCACAGCGAGTCGCCGTGGGGGCAGGTCTGGAACGCGATCAAGCCCTCCTCGACCTCGCAGGGCTCCTCCGGCGGCTCCGGCGTCGCGGTCGCGGCGAGCTTCGCCGCCTTCTCGATGGGCAGCCAGACGGGCGTCTCGCTGAACGCGCCCTCGGGCGCCAGCAGCCTCGTCGCGCTGCGCGGCACCGACGGCATGTCGAGCGTCAGCGGCGCGATGCCGCTGACCTGGATGCAGGACTACGCCGGCCCGCTCGCGCGCTCGGTCACCGACCTCGCGACGATCCTCAACGTCACGACCGGCACCGACCCGGCCGACGAGGCGACGGTCGATGCCGACAGATACCGCCCCGAGGACTGGACCGACGTGCTCGACCCCGACGCGCTCGCCGGCAAGCGGATCGGCTACGTCGCCGCCGAGTGGGTCGCGCCCAGCTACGGCACGCCCGGCTCGCTCGTCGTCGCCAGAGCGGCGCTGGAGCAGGTCGAGGCGCTCGGCGCCGAGCTGGTCGAGGTCCCGAGAGCGCCGGGCACGACCTCCAGCAGCGCCGGCGGCAGCATCGCCGCCGAGGGCTGGTACCGCTGGATCGCCGAGCACCCGGAGTCCGGCTACAGAACGCCGGCGCAGATCCAGGACTCGCAGCTGAAGCTGCCGTACAACCGCGCCGACCTGAGAACGAGAAGAGCGTATTCGGGCGTGCCGATGACGCCGGAGCAGGTGCTCGCCGCGCGTGCCGCCCGCACCGCCTCGAAGGCGAGACTGGCCGAGTGGATGGACGCGGCCGGCGTCGACGCCGTCATCTACCCGAACAACGTCTCCGACTTCCACGACAACGACTCCGGCGCCCTCGGCGGCTCCTTCTCGACCGCGCCGGCGTCGAGCTTCGGCGCCCCCGAGGTGATCGTGCCGGTCGGCGAGAACGACCACGGCCACCCGGTCTCGCTGCAGGTCCAGGGCCGTGCCTGGGACGACGCGAAGATCCTCGGCTTCGCCTACGCGATCGAGCAGCGGATGCAGGGCCAGGTCGTGCCGACGAAGCTGCCGCCGCTCAGATACGTGCCCGGCAGCGAGCCGACGCCGATCGTGATCGAGAAGGCGCCGGAGCCGACGACGCAGCCGCCCGCGCCGGTGCCGTCGAGCAACGGCGGCCCGGTCGGTGCGTCGCCGGCACCGCCCGCCGCCGCGCCGAAGCCGGCTCCCGCGCCCGCGCCGACGGTCAAGAAGCGCGTCACGCTGCGCACCTCGGTGACTGCGAGACGCAGCGGCAGAGCGGTCACGGTGAGGTTCTCCGTGGTCGCGCCGAAGGCGCTGGCCGGCAAGCGGGTCGTGATCCAGCGTCGCGTCGGCAGACGCGTCGTGACGGTCGCGCGCGTGCGCGCCCCGGCCGCCGGCATCGGACTACCGCTTGGCGGCGGCCGCGCGCACCTTCACGAGCTTGAAGGCGCTCGCGCCCGCTCTCGTCGTCGGCGTCGCCGGCGCGCTGACGCGCAGGCGGTAGGCGGCGGCCG
>DATIOB010000720.1:0-5230 GCA_035473605.1 Conexibacter sp. | reverse complement strand
CGCGCTGCCGCGGCGCGCTCGCGCTGAGCACCGCGACCCGCCAGCCGGCGCGGCTGCTGGCCGGCGGCAGAGCGCGCGGCTGGCGGCCCGCGGGCGCCCGCGTCGGCGGCAGCTCCTACTCGCTGGCCGCCGGCAGACTGGTCGCGCTGCGGCTGCGGCTCTCGGCCGGCGCCAGCCGCGTGCTCGCCGCGCGCGGGACGCTGGCGCTGAGCGCCCGCGCGACGCAGGCGTCCGGCGCCGCACCTGCCGTGGGCGCGCTGCGGGTGCTGGCGCGGCAGGCGCCGGCGCTGCGGATCGACGGCGGCGAGACGACCGCGGACCGCGACGGGCGGATCGCGCTGCGCGTCCGCTGCGGCGAGCCGTGGGCGCGTTGCGCCGGCACGCTCACGCTCGCAGGGATCCGCGACGGCCGCACGCTCGGCAGCGCCCGCGTGTCCGTCGCCGGCGGCCCGGTCCGCACGGTCGCGCTGCGGCTCAACGCGCGCGGTCGCGACGCGTTGGCTGCGGGCGGCACGCTGCGCCTGCGCGCGCTGGCGGTGACGCGCGAGCCGGCCGCGCGCCCGACGCGCAGCCAGCGCGAGCTGACGGTGGTGCTGCCGGTGTTCACGCCGACGGACGCCGAGCGGGTCGCCTCCGGCGCTGCGCCCGCGACACGGAAGGCGATCCGATGAGCCTCCGCACGCGCCTCTCAGCCGTGCTCGCGAGCGCTGGCGCGGCCGGCGCCGCGCTGCTGTTGCTGCTGCTCGGCGCCGCCGGCGGCGCACCCGCGGTCGCCGTCGCGGCCGACTGCCCGCAGCCGCCGCCCTCCAGCCAGACCTCGCAGAGCTTCGACTACGCCGGCTACGTCGAGCAGTTCGCCGTCCCCGCCTGGGTCAACCAGCTGACGGTCACGGTTCGCGGCGGTCACGGCGGATCGCGCGCCGGCACGACCGGCGCCGGCGGACGTCCGGGCGTCGTCACCGGCGTCGTGCCGGTCACGCCCGGCAGCTGCCTCGACGTCACCGTCGGCGCCTACGGCGGCGGCTTCGGGCTCGGCAGCGGCGGCAGCGGCGGCGGCATGAGCGGCGGCGGCCTCGGCCCGTTCGGCGGCGGCGGAGGCGGCGGCAGCGCGATCGCGCCGCAGGGCGGGGCCGCGCTCGTCGTCGCCGGCGGCGGCGGTGGCGGCGGCGGCAACGGCGTCGGCTCCGGCAATCCCGACCAGGGCACGCCCGGCGCGGGCGGCGGCGACGGCGCCGGCGGCCGCGGGCCAGGCACGCCGCAGGGCGGCAACGGCGGCCAGCCGCCGCACGGCCATCCCCAGCTCGACCTCGGCGAGGGCGTCTACGGCATCGCCGAGCAGGGCAGAGGGACCGCCGGCGAGGACGCCGTCCACTGGCAGTTCGCCGAGGTGCTGTGCGGCAACCTCACCGGCGGCGGTGGCGGAGGCGGCGGCGGGATCAAGGGCGGCGGCGCCGGCACGCAGGTGATCCCCAACTACTCCAACCCGGACAACCAGATGGAGTGCTACCCGGACTTCGGCTTCGGCGGGGGCGGCGGCGCCGGCGGCGACTCGTACGCGGACGCGACGGTGCAGGATCCCGCCTTCACCGTCGATCCCGGCTCCTGCCCGCCCGACGGCCAGCTCGTCGCGGCCTGCTGGGGCGAGGTCGTGCTCGACTGGTCGATCGACGTCGGGAAGGTCGCGGCGGCCGGCGGCAGCGCCCAGGCGACGACGATCGGGACGCGCTATCCCGGCCTCCTGCAGGCGCGCGTGACGGCGAAGGACGGCGCGCCGATCCCCGGTCTCGCGGTCACCTTCACGCTGCCCGCCTCCGGCCCCTCGGGCACGTTCGACACCGGCGCCGACGACCCCCGCACGGTCACGCTGACGACCGACGACAGCGGCGTCGCGACCGCCCCGCCGCTGCTCGCCAACGCGCAGGTCGGCAACTTCACGGCGACCGCCACCGTCGCCGGCTTCGGCCAGTCGGCCGGCTTCGCGCTCGCCAACGACCCGGCCGCGACCGCGACCTCGCTGTGGACCGTGCCGGCCGACCCGTCGGTGACCCTGGAGCCGGTCCGCTTCGTCGCGCAGGTGCGCCAGGCGCCCTCGACGGCACCGCAGCCGGTCGGCGTCGTCGCCTTCCGCGTCGACGGCAGACAGGTCGCGACCGTGCCGGTCGACGGTGACGGGACCGCGATCTCCGACCCGCTGCCGCTGGCGACCGGAGACCACCCGGTCGAGGCGATCTACTACCCCGACAACCAGTTCCGCGGCAGCAGAGCGACGCTGACGCAGCGCGTCGTGCGCGCGAGCACCGCGGTCGAGGTCGCCTCCTCGGCGAACCCGTCGGAGGATGACGACGCGGTCGTCTTCAGCGCGACGGTCGCGCCGGTCGCGCCCGGCGCCGGCACGCCGACCGGCGCGGTCAGCTTCCTGGTCGACGGCAGAGCGCTCGGCGCGCCGGTCGCGCTCAGCAGCGGCGGCGTCGCGCAGTCGGCGCCGATCAGACTGCCGAGCGGCACCCACGGCGTGACCGCCTCCTACGACGGCGACGACGGCTACGAGCCGAGCGACGGCGCCTTCGTGCAGGAGGTCGGCGCGACGGCGACGGCGACGGTGCTGAGCGCCTCGCCGCGCAACCCGGTCGTCGGGCAGGCGACGGAGATCACGGCGACGGTGCTGCCGCCGTCGGCGAATGCGAGCGCGGTGCCGACCGGCGGTGTCGACGTGCTGGTCGACGGGATCGTCGTCTGCGACGCGGTCACGCTCGTCGCGGGCAGAGCGACCTGCGCCGTCGAAGCCCCGTCGCTGCCCGGCCCGCATCAGATCACGGCCGTCTACGACCCGGGCAGCCCGGACTTCGACGCCTCCAGCGGCGCGCTCTCGCAGCTCGTCGCGAAGGCGCGCGCACAGGTTTCGCTGGAGGCGTCGCCTGACCCGTCGGTCTTCGGCGAGGCGGTCCGCCTGCATGCGCAGGTCGCGGCGGCGGGACCGGCCTCCGGCGTCCCGAGCGGCACGGTCACCTTCACCGTCGACGGCGCACCGGTCGGCGCACCGGTGCTGCTGCGCGACGGCCGCGCCGACTCCGTCGCGATCCCGCGCCTGGAAGCCGGGCCGCACGTGCTGCGCGCGAGCTACAGCGGCGACGCGAGCTTCGTCGCCAACGCCGTCGGCGCGACGCAGGCGGTCGACCGCGGGCAGACACTCGGCACGCTCGTCAGCTCGGCGCCGCAGGCGCAGGCCGGGGCAGCGCTCGTCTACACCTTCAACGCCGCGGTCGCGCCGCCGTCGTCCGGTGTTCCCGGCGGCAGCGTGCGGTTCTCCGTCGACGGCCGCCCGTGGGGGCCGCCGGTCGCGCTGCGCGACGGCACCGCCGTCTCGGCGCCGGTCGGCGGGCTCAGAGGCGGCGCCCATCTCGTGCGCGCGGCCTATCTCGGCGCCGCCGGCTACCAGCGCGTCGACGCGCAGCTGACGCAGTGGATCGGCGGGCCGCTGACGCCGCTCGGCCCGCCCGTGACGCCGCACGACCCGGCGCTGAGACCGGTCGCGCCGCCGCTCGTCCCGGCGAGCCAGCGCTCGCCGCTGCTGTGCACGCGCGAGCTGGCGCTGACGGCGGTCGGGGTGCGCGGGCAGCGCGTGCAGGTGCGCGGCGTCGCCGACGGCGACCTCGTCGGGCAGCGGGTCGCGATCGTCAGCGGCGGCAAGGTGCTGGCCCGCCCGCGTGTGCAGGCCGGCGGCGGCTTCTCCGCGCGCGTCCCGCGCCCGCGCGGCGTGCGCGAGGCCGACGCCGTCTACATCGCGACCGCCGGCAGCGCCCGCTCGCAGCCGGTTGCGCTGGCGCAGCCGCTGCGGATCGTCAGCGTCCGCGCGGTCACCAAGCGGCGCGTGCGGATCGAGGCGGTGCTCGCCGGCGGCGGCGCGCGCCCGTTGCGCGCCCGCGTCGAGCGACGCGTCGGCTGCGGCAGGACGATCACGGTCGCGCGCCCGGCGGTGCAGGCGCCGCGACGCGGCAGCGGCGCCCACCGGATCGTCGTGACCGTCGCGCGCCCTGCGACGGGCCAGGGGACGGCGGCGGTGACGCTGTTCGCCGGCCGGCTCGCCGCGCTGCCGCTGCTCGTGAAGCCTTAGCCCTCAAGATCGCCGTCACGCGGCCGATCTGCTGCCCATGCAGCCGATCCGCCGTCTCCTCGCCCTCGTCGCCGTGCCGGCGCTCGCAGCGCTCTGCGCGACGCCGGCTGGAGCGGCGTCGAGCGCCGACTCCGCGACCTTCCCCGCGCAGACGAACTGTCCCAACCAGCAGTTCACCGTGCCCGCGAACGTGACGGCGGTCGTCGTCGACGCGTGGGGCGGATACGGCGGCGGCAACGAGCACACCGGCCAGGGCGGCGCCGGCGCCCACGTCAGAACGGCGCTGAGCGTCGAGCCGGGCCAGCAGCTGACGATCAGCGTCGGCGTCTGGGGCGACGCGCACGGCGGCTGCGGGATCGCGGCCGGCGGCGACCGCGGCGGCGCGATCCACGGCGACGCGCTCGGCCGCGACGGCTACGGCGGCGGCAGCGGATCGGTCGTCGCGAAGGCCGACGGCACCCCGCTCGTCGTCGCGGGCGGCGGCGGCGGTGGCGGCGGCAACGGCAGCGGGAGCTGGGGCGGGGACGGCGGCGCGGCCGGCGCGATCGCCCAGATCGGCTGGATGGGGCAGCCCGGCGCCTACGGCGGCTGCGGCGGCTGCGCCGGGGGCTGGAGCGGCGCCGAGGGCGACGACCAGACGTGGGGCGCGGGCGGCGCCGGCGGTGGCGGTGGCGGCGGCTATCCCGAGGGCGGCGGGGGCGGCCATGGCACCCCGAGCGGCGGCGGTGGCGGCGGTGGTGCCGGCGACAGCTACGCCAGCACGGCCAACCCGACGATCACGACGAGCGACCGCAGCTGCCCGTATCCCGACTACTCCCCGACCTGCGACGGCGCGGTGACGATCACGTGGGACCTGACGCCCGCGAGCATCGCCGCGACGGCCGGCGGCGGCCAGCAGGCCCAGGCCGGCACGATCTTCGACCAGCGCCTGTCGGCGACGGTCCTCAACGGCGAAGGGCTCCCGGTCGAGGGCGTCGCGGTCACCTTCGCGCTGCCCTCCGGCGGCCCCAGCGGCAGCTGGCCGGCCGGCGACGGCGCGACCGCCTCCGCGACGACCGACGCCAACGGCGTCGCGGTCGCCCCGCTGCTGCGCGCCGGCGGCTCGACCGGCGCCTGGAG
>DATIOB010000719.1:0-11674 GCA_035473605.1 Conexibacter sp. | reverse complement strand
GGGGCGCCAACGAGGTCTGCGGCGACGTCTGGGACTACGACGGCGGGCAGCCGCCGCTGCTGTACGAGACGCGCGTCGACGGCCGCGACGTGCGCGCCGTCGGGCACGCGAACAAGTCGGGCACGTACTGGATCCGCGACGCCGCGAGCGGTCGCAGGCTGGCGCCGCCGCGCGCGCTGATCGCGCAGACGACGCCGCGCCCGCGGCCGACCGCGCGGGGGACGACGATCTGCCCCGGCGCGCTCGGCGGCGTCGCCTACGGCCCGGCCGCGCACGACCCGCGCTCGCGCACGATCTTCCAGGGCGCGGTGCGGATGTGCATGACCTACCGCACCGGTGAGCGCGAGCTGGGCGGTGCGCCGGTGCTGCTTGGCGGCGGCAGCGCGCGCAGGGTGCCGGGCAGCAGAGCGCGCGGGACGCTCGTCGCGCTCGACGACAGCAGCGCGCGCGTGCGCTGGCGGCGCACGCTGCCGGCGCCGCTGGCGGGCGGGGTGCTGGCGACCGCCGGCGGTCTCGTCTTCAGCGGCCTCGACGACGGCTGGCTGTACGCCTTCGACGCCGGCACGGGGGAGACGGTCTGGCGCGGACGGGTCGGGCTCCCGTTCGGCAGCGCGCCGCTGACGTACCGCGTCGGCGGGGTCCAGTACGTCGCGATCGTCGCGGGCGGATCGACGGTCACGCAGCAGACCGGGACGCGACCTGGCGCGCGGCTGCTGGTGCTGCGTCTCGGCGGCCGGGCGCTGCCGGCGAAATGAGACAGAATGCGCGATTCGGGTGCGAACGGGCGTGTGCTAGTTTCGCCCGCGTGCCCCGTCGTACGTCGATCGCCTCACTCGTGGGCATCAGCCTCGCCGCCGTGACCGTGACCGCGGTCGTCACGAGCGCCGACGCGACGACCGGCGTCGGCACCGGACTGCCGCAGCCGAGAGTCGACGTCGCCCGCGCGGACGGCGATCCCTTCACCGGCCGCTACGCGATCGGCGCGATCGACCGTCGCGCGAAGATCACCAGCGGACAGCTGATGATGGAGTACACCGACACGGAGAGACCCTTCCTGATCGGCAGCCTCGCGATCTACGGCTTCGACAGAGAAGGCCGTCAGCAGACCTCCTCCGCGATCACCTACCCGTTCAGCTACGGCGACGGCGCGCTGAGCGCGAGAGTGATCAGCCAGGGCACCTACAGACAGATCGGCTCGCTCAGACTGCCGGATCCGAGACGCCCGGACGAGCTGACCGGCACGCTCGGCTGGCGCGGCGGGACCTACCAGGTCGTGCTCGACCGCCTGCCCCCGAGCGACCTCGAGACGCCGCTGCCGCAGGCGAGACAGATCGACGCGGTGCCGCTGAAGCTGAAGAACAGAGGACTCGGCGCGAGAGACTCTGACTACTACGGTCGCTGGGAGCTGGTCCCGAGCAGCCACGACGCCGGCAGAACGTCCTCGCTGTACGCGCCGCTCGTGCGCGCGGCGATGGCGATCGGCGACGACGCGCTCGTCCCCGACAGCGGCCACCTGGTTCTGTTCGAGGTCGAGTCGAGATTCGACCCGCCGGCGCCCGGCGGCATGATGACGCTGCACGCGCCGGGCTCGACGCGCGCCGAGTTCCTGACCGACTTCAGATGGGACGGCCCGTGGCGCACCGCGATCGTGCGCGGCGGCAGCGACGGCGGTCCGGTCGTCGGCAGATTCACCGGCCGTATCAGCGGCGACACGCTCGTCGGCACGCTCACCAACGGCGACCTCAGCATCGAGCTGACCTTCGCCAGACCGAAGCGGAGATAGCGCGATGTCGTTTGCTCCCTGGTCGCGCTCCGTTCGCGTGCTGCTCGTCAGCGTGGCGCTTGCGGGCGGCCTCACCGTCGCGGGCTGCGGCGGCGGGGACGACGGCGACGGCGGCGGGCAGGAGCTGTCGCGCACGGCGCTCGTCAAACAGGCGAACGCGGCCTGCAGAAGAGCGGCCGCCGGGATCGCCGACGTGCCGGTCGCCGGCTCGATCGAGGAGCTGGGCTCCTACGCCGAGCGCGTCCGCGCGATCGGCACGAGACTGTACGACGAGGTCTCCCAGCTGACGCCCTCCCAGCCCGACCGCAGCGGCTTCCAGCGCTACCTCGACGCGCTCAGAACGTCGAACGACCAGCTCGCCGCGCTCAGCAGAGCGGCCGACACGGGCGACAGCGCCGGGGTCGGTGCCGCGGCCGGCAAGATCGCCGGCGCGCAGGTCGGCACCTACGCCGCGGTCGTCGGCTTCGACGTCTGCGCTGAAGCGTCGCCGACACCGGCGTCGTAGGGGCGGGCTTCGTGTCATCCGCGTCGCCGCCGCCTGCCGCCCGCGTGCGACGCGCCGATGCGGCGGACGCTGATGCGATCGGCCGGCTGCTGCACGACTTCAACGCGGAGTACGAGGTGGCGACGGCGGCGCCGGAGGCGATCGCCGAGCGGATGCGCCTGCTGTTCGCCGAGGAGCCGCGCTTCACGGTGCTGCTGGCCGGCGCCGACGACGTCACGCCCGGCGGGTTCGCGGTCCTGCGCTTCCGCCGCGCACTCGCCTCCGAGGGCTTGGAGTGCCACCTGGCCGAGCTGTACGTCACGCCGCAGCGCCGCGGCCACGGCCTCGGCCGCGCGCTGATGGAGGAGGCGATCGCGCTCGCCCGCCAAGAGGGCGCCGATACGATCGACCTCGGCACCAGCGACGACGACCACGCCGCCCGCGCGCTGTACGAGAGCCTCGGCTTCGTCAACCGCGAAGGCGGCCCCGACGGGCCGCTGTCGTACTTCTACGAGCTGGAGCTGTAGCCGCTCACGTCGCGCGCGCGAGCAGCTGCTGCGCGTCGGCGAGGGCGGCGAGCTGGGCGAAGGGGTCGCCGTCGGCGGGGAGGCGGACGTAGCCGACGCCGTGGGCGCGGCAGCGTGCGGCGACCATCGCCGAGTGGGCTTCGACCGCTTCGGCGTGGGATGCGAGCGTCGCGTCGGTGAGGTCGAGCGCGAGCGTCGCGCCGGATTCGCGGTCGACCAGCTCGACGGGGCCAGGGGAGAAGCGGTCGCCGGGCGCGGCGTCTGTGGCGGGGCTTCCGGCGACGGGCTCGGTGACGTGCAGCAGCGTCGCGGCGCGGACCCTGTGGAGGGCGTCGAGGGCGGCGTCGAGCGCCGGCTCCTCGACGAGCGCGTCGGTCAGCAGGGCGGCGATCTCGGCGCCGGCGGCGAGCGGGCGGCGGGCGTGGATCCCCGCGGCCAGCTCGGTGCTGCGGCCGCGCGGGAGGCGCTCCAGCTGTCGCAGCAGCAGCGGCACGTGCTGCTCACCGCTCAGCGGCTCGCCGCCCATGCCCTCGCCGTCGGCCAGGACCGTCAGCTGCACCGTCCCGCCGCGCAGCAGCGCGACCGCGCCGAGCAGCGCGGCGAGGCGCTCGGCGTGGCGGCGGGCGGAGGTGCGTGGCGGCTCGGGCGAGGACGACGGCGTGGAGGCGCGGGGCGCGACGGCGGAGCGCGCAGATGCGGCGGGCGCGGCGTTGACCGGCGCTCCCGCATCGCCCATCGAGCGGCTGCCGTCGAGCAGGAGCGCCAGGCCCAGCTCGCGCTCCTCCGGAGAGGTGCGGACGAACGGCTGGTGCAACCGCGCGTAGACGTTCCAGTCGATCCGGCGCAGGTCGTCGCCGGGCGCGTACGGACGGTAGTCCGCGAACTCCAGTCCGCGGCCGCCGCTGGTCGCGCCGGTCGCCGCGTCGCCGAGCAGCCCGCGCACGATCGCGTCGAGGTCGCGCAGGCGCAGCCGCTGGAGCTGCCGGAGGGTCGGACCGTCCAACAGCGGAGGCGCGGGGCTCATCGCGACGCCGTCGCGGAGCGGAGGCGCGGGGCGAGACGGGAGCAGCGAGTGCGAGGGCTCACCGCTCCGTCGCCACCCGCTCCAGCGCGTCCTGCACGATCGCCTCGGCCGTCACGCCCTCGCGCTCGGCCTCGAACGACAGCACGAGGCGGTGGCGCAGCGCCGGCAACGCGACGGCGCGGATGTCCTCGAAGGCCAGGTTCGCCCGGCCGGCCAGCAGCGCGGTCACCCTGCCGGCGAGCGTCAGCGCCTGCGCGCCGCGCGGGCTCGGGCCCAGCTCGACCCAGCGGCGCGCCAGCTCGGTCGCGTCCGCGCGCGCCGGCTGCAGCGCCAGCACGAGGCGGCTCGCGTAGCCGATCACGTGCGCGGCCGCCGGGACCGAGCGCGCCAGCGCGATCATCTCGCGCAGCGTCTCCGCGTCGGCGACCCGGGGCGCCGCCACCACGACGTCGCCGGTCGTGCGCGTCACGGTCTCGGTCAGCTCGGCCTCGTCGGGGAAGTCGAAGCCGAGCTTCAGCAGGAAGCGGTCCAGCTCGGCCTCCGGCAGCGGATAGGTGCCGCGCATCTCGACCGGGTTCTGCGTCGCCAGCACCGTGAACGGCTGCGGCAGCGCGTGCGTGACGTTGCCGATCGTCACGGTCCGCTCCTGCATCGCCTCCAGCAGCGCGCTCTGGGTCCGCGGCGCCGCGCGGTTGATCTCGTCCGCGACGACGAGGTTGGCGAACAGCGGCCCCGGCTGGAAGCGCAGCTCGGCTCCGCCGCCGTCCTGCGAGAGCACCATCGTGCCGGTGATGTCAGCCGGCATCAGGTCGGGCGTGAACTGCACGCGGCGATGCTCGAGCGCCAGCCCGTCGGCGAAGGCGCGCGCCATCGTCGTCTTGCCGAGCCCCGGGACGCCCTCCAGCAGCGCGTGGCCGCCGGTCAGCAGGCACAGCAGCACGCCGCGCACGGCGGCGCGCTGGCCGACGATCGTGCCGCCGACGGCGCCTTCGATCTCCTGGGCGATCTGCTGGAAGCGGTCAGGCGAGAGCACGGCCGGCACCATATCCTGCCGTGCGGTGATCTACGGCCCCGACCTCGCGCACGTCCACGACAGCGCCTTCGACGGCTTCGTGCGCAGCGCCGCGCCGCACCTGCTGCGGCGCCTGCGCGCGGCCGGGATCGAGCGCGGGCTGGTCGTCGACCTCGGCTGCGGCGGCGGGATCCTCGCCGCCGAGCTGCTGGCCGCGGGCTACGACGTGCTCGGCGTCGACCTCTCCGAGGACGCGCTCGCGATCGCGCGCGAGCGGGCGCCGGGCGCCCGCTTCGTGCAGGGCTCGATCGCCGACGTCGAGCTGCCGCTCTGCGCCGCCGTCACCGCGATCGGCGAGGTCGTCAACTACGACGCGCCGGAGACGCTCGCGCCGCTGTTCGCGCGCGTGCGCAGCGCGCTGCGGCTCGACGGCCTCTTCGCCTTCGACGCCGCCGGGCCCGGCCGCGAGCCCGACGGCCGCCGCGAGTTCACGCTCGACGGCGACGGCTGGAGACTCGCCGTCGAGGTCGCCGAGGACCGCTTCGCGCGCAGACTGACGCGCTGGATCACCGTCGAGCGCGACGGCTGGGTCAGCGAGGAGACGCACACGCTGCGGCTCTTCCCGGCGCACGAGGTCGTCGCCGAGCTGTCCGGCGCCGGCTTCCTGCCGCGCGTGCTGCGCGGCGGCTACGGCGGCGACAACGAGCTGCCGACGGGCGTCAACGCGTTCGTGGCGAGCGCGGGGTAGCAGCCGCAGCGCTCGCGGCGCGGCGTCAGCGCCGCGCCCCGGCCAACCGCCGCTCCACCATCCCCGGCAGCCGCCCGTCGGTCGACAGCCACGAGCCCAGCAGGATCAGCAGCAGGCCGAGCAGCGCGCCTGCGCCCGGCTGCTCGTCGAGCAGCGCGACGCCGAGCGCGAGCGCGATCACGGGGTTGACGTAGGTGATGATCACCGAGCGGCTCGGCCCGGCCGTGCGCACCAGCTCGGCGAAGGCGACGAACGCGGCCGCGGTGCAGACGACCCCGAGCACGACGATCGCGACGATCGCCCCGGTCGGCGGCACCTGGGTCGGCGGGTCGAGCACCGCCAGCGGCGTCAGCACGACCGCCGCCATCGCCAGGCTGACGCCCATCGTCGCGCGCCCGTCGAGCCCGCCGAGGCCGCGCGAGATGATCAGCGGGCCGCAGGCGTAGCCGGTCGCGGCGAGCACGAGCGCGCCGATCCCGAGCAGCTCGCCGGAGCTGCCGGAGACGTCGATCCCGACGAGCGCCGCGACGCCGCCGAAGCCGAGCAGCATCCCGAACAGCCGCCGGCCGCCGAGCCGCTCGCCCGGCGCGAAGCGCAGCGCCAGCAGCGAGGCGATCAGCGGCACCGTCGCGATCGCGATCGCCGCCGTCGAGGAGGCGACGTGCGTCTCGCCGAAGCCGATCAGCGGGAACGGGATCGAGATCTCGATCACGGCGTAGGCGAGCAGCCAGCGACCGCGGCCGCGCAGCGCCCCGAGCGCTCTCGCGTGCCACGCCAGCGGCAGCAGCACGCAGGCCGCCAGCAGCACGCGCGCCCACGCGACGAAGCCCGGCGGAACGCCGTCGTCGACCGCCACCTTGATGAACAGGTAGGGGATCCCCCAGAGGATCGACATCGTCGCGAAGGCGGCCCACGCGCGCGGACTCATGCGATCGAGGGTATGCAACTGTGCAGTCATGGCGCAGATCGGTCTCGGACTCGCCGCCATCGGGCGGCCGGCGTACATCAACCTTGGACGTGACGAGGACCTCGGAGCGGACCGATCGGTGGAAACGCTGCGGGCGGAGGCCGAGACGCTGCTCGACGCGGCGCTCGCCGCCGGCATCGGCTGGATCGACACCGCCCGCTCCTACGGGCGCGCGGAGGAGTTCCTCGCCGGCTGGCTCGACAGCCGCCAGCTCGCACCCGGCGCGTTGACGGTCTCCTCGAAATGGGGCTACGCCTACACCGGCGAGTGGCGGATGGACGCCGAGGTGCACGAGCGCAAGCAGCTCGACGCCGCGCAGCTGCGCAGACAGCTGGCGCAGACGCGCGCACTGCTCGGCGCCCGCCTCAGCCTCTACGCGATCCACTCGGCGACGATCGAGAGCGGCGTGCTCGAGGACGCCGAGGTGCTCGACCTGCTCGCCGAGCTGAGAGCGGGCGGCGTCGCCGTCGGCCTCTCCACGACCGGGCCGAGACAGGCGGCGACGATCGACCGCGCCGTCGAGCTGGGCCGCTTCGACGCCGTGCAGGCGACCTGGAACCTGCACGAGCGCAGCGCGGGGGAGGCGCTGGCGCGCGCGCAGGCGGCCGGCCTGACCGTGCTCGTGAAGGAGGGCGTCGCCAACGGCCGCCTGACCGCACACGCCGCGCCGCCGCAGCTGAGCGCCGTCGCGCACGACCTCGACACGACCCCCGACGCCGTCGCGCTGGCGGCGATCCTCGCGCGACCGTGGGTCGACGTCGTGCTCAGCGGCGCCGTCTCGCCGGCGATGCTGCGCTCCAACCTCGCCGCGGCGACGATCGCCTGGAGCGACGAGCTGGAGGAGCGGCTGGCGCCGCTGACGCGGGACCCGGAGACGTACTGGCGCGAGCGCGCTGCGCTCCCTTGGGGGTGATTCCGGGGCGTCGATCTGGCATATTGCCGGCCCCATGGGACTGTTCAGCCGCAAGGACGCCGACGGGAGAGCGCACCGCCTGCCCGGCTACGCGGCGCTCGCGCGCGAGGACATGGCCGATGCGCGCCGTCGCAGACCGGACGTCGACCTGGCCGGCTACGCCGCCGCGCGCGGGCTCGACTCGCTCGGCAGCCAGAACGCCGCCGGCTACTTCGCGATCCTGCCGCTCGACGAGCAGCTGCAGTTCAACGTCGTGCGCGGCGTGCTGCCGGGCGGTCGCGACGGCTGCCTCTATCACTGGCTGCGGGCGTGGCCGGTCGACTCCTCCGGCGACTCGGTCGGCACCTTCTACGGCAAGCTGTGGGCGCCGCCGCTGAGCAAGGGCTGGTGGAAGCCGAGCCGCCACGACATCCCGTACATCGGCTGGATGTTCAACCCGACCGGCGAGGCCGAGTACGAGAGCGCGATCGGGATCCCGTGCACGGTCGCGGCGACGCTCGTGCCGGAGGCGTCGCTGATCGCCGACTTCGTGATCGACAACAGAGCGCGGCCGCTGTTCGGCGGCAATCGCACCAAGCTGAAGGAGCGCGGGATCGGCGGCGGCTTCGAGCTGGTGCACGACGGCGCCGCGCCGCCCGAGCACGTGATCGAGCGGCTGCTGGCGCCCGGCTCCGTCTGGCGCCGCCTGCTCTCCGCCGGCAGCAGCGCCGCGCTCTTCGAGCTGTACGTCTCCAACGGCACGGTCGCGGTGCGCCGCAACGGCTACGTCAAGGACGAGGCGGCGCTGGACGCGCTCGCGCAGGCCGCCTGCGCCGCCGGTGAGGCGCTGCGCGAGGCGGTCCTGCCGGAGGCCGACCCGCGGCCGTTCGAGAGCGAGCTGCCCGGCGTCGACTGGCCGCCGAGCGGCGTCAGCCTCAGCGGCCGCTTCCCGCCGAGCCCGTGGCTCGAGGCGCTGCACGGCTGCGCCGCGGAGCTGTCGATGACGCTGGAGGATCCGGCCGCCTACCACCGCGCCTTCCCGTCACTGCCGGTGCCGGGGCGGGCCTTCGCCGTCCTGCGCGGGACGCTGCCGGGGACGCAGGTGCCGGCGCGGCTCGCCTTCCACCAGGAGCGGCCGCTGCACGACAACCAGGGCCGCACCGCGCTGCTGCTGAAGGCGGCGCCGGGTGCGCAGGAGACGCCGCCGTGGGGCGTGCGCGTGAGCGAGCCGCGGCTCGGCTACGCCGTCCGCGACGGGATCGTGGCGCTGTGGATCCTGCGCAGCTCCGGCCGCAACGGCGATCTCGGCGACCTCAGCGGCTTCCTCACGACGGCCTTCGGCTTCGCGATCGAGCGGGGTCTGGTCGAGACGTAAGAGCGCGCGGCTCAGCCGAGCGGCGCGGCCGGCTCGGCCGCGGGGGCGGCGTCGACCGCTGGGCGGTGACGCAGCAGCAGGACGGCGACGATCGCGGCGAGCGCGAGCACGAGCGCGGCGACCGCGAAGGCCGAGGCGACGGCGCTGGTGACGGCGTCGAGCAGCGGCGAGATCAGCTCCATCACCTTCGCCGGCAGGCCGCGGTCGGTCTCGCCGGAGGACTGGATCCCGTTCATCGCGTGCTCGATCTGCTGCACGTCTCTCGGCGGGAAGCCGTAGCGGTGCTCGAACAGGTCGCCGATGCGGCGGCTCTGGCCGTGCGCGACGATCGTGCCCATCACGGCGACGCCGAGCGTCGCGCCGACCTGGCGGATCGTCTGCAGCACGGCCGAGGCCTGCGCACGCAGCTCCGGGGCGACGGCGTTCATCGCGTCGGTGTTGGCCGGCGTCATCATCACGCCGAGGCCGATCCCCATCACGACGTAGCCCGGTATCAGCCACGTGTAGTCGCGGTGGTGCAGGACGGCCGCGACCCAGACGAGCGCGAGCGCCCCCAGCGCGCAGCCGACCGTGACCGGGCCGCGCGGGCCGATGCGGTCGTAGAGGCCGCCGGCGCGCGGCGCGATCAGCAGCACCGGCAGCGTCAGCGGCAGCAGCGAGAGGCCGGCCTCGATCGCGGTGAAGCCGAGCACGTCCTGGACCCACACGGCGCCGAGCACGGCGATCCCCGTCATCGCGAACTGGACCGACGCGAGCACGATCCCGTCGGCGGTGAAGTTCGCGCTGCGGAACAGGCGCAGCTCGACGAGCGGCTCGCGCTGGCGCAGCTCCCACAGGATCGTCAGCGGCAGCAGGACCGCGCCGGCCAGCAGCAGGCCGATCGTGGCGGGCGAGTCCCAGCCCCACGCGCGCGACTGCATCAGGCCGAGCACGAGGCAGGTGAGGCTCAGCACGATCAGCGGCACGCCGCCCCAGTCGACGCGGCCGGGGCGCGGCGGGGTGTCGGGCAGCGAGACGCGCGCCAGCGCCAGCAGCGCGGCGCCGACCGGAAGGTTGACGAAGAAGACCGCGCGCCACGAGACGAGGTCGGTCAGCAGGCCGCCGATCAGCGGGCCGAGCGCGAGGAAGACCATCGAGACGCCGGCGTAGATCCCCATCGCGCGGCCGCGCTCCTCGGCGCCGAAGGCGTTGGCGACGAGCGCGCCGGTCGCGGGCGTCAGCAGCGCGGCGCCGAGCCCCTGGACCGCGCGAGCGGCGATGATCTGCGCCTCGGAGTCGGCGAAGCCGCAGGCGGCCGAGGCGACGACGAAGATCGCGGCGCCGAGCTTGAAGGCGCGCCCGTTGCCGACGAGGTCGCCGATGCGGCCGCCGAGCGCGACGAAGGCGGCGAGCGCCAGCAGGTAGGCGTTGACGACCCACTGCAGCCCGACGGTCGTGACGCCGAGGTCGGCCTGGATCGTCGGCAGCGCGACGGCGACGACGGTCTGGTCGATCAGGATCATCGACAGCGACGCCGTCATCGTCGCGAGCACCCACCAGCGGCGGTTGTCGTCGGTCGGGCGGATGCTCATCGGGATTCCTGTCGGCGCGCGCGGCGCCCGGCTTGAGCGGAGGGGGCGCCGTCAGACGTCGGCGCGACGCACGGCCGCGATCCCGAGCGCGAGGTAGAGGAGCCCTACCCCGATCATCACCGCGGCGCCCGCCGGGAAGCCGTAGGCGTGCGCCGGGTCCGGCTCCAGCAGCGCGTCGCCGGCGGCGTCGAGGCCGTAGTCGCGCCACACGTCGAAGCGCACCCCGAGCACGCCCTCGATCACGAAGTTGACCGCGATCAGCGCCGTGATCGCGCCGCCGACGTGGCGCGTGATCGCGCCGAAGGCGGTGCCGGCGACGGCGCTGACGGCGCTCAGCACGAGCAGGCCGCAGAGCGCCTTCGCGGTCTCGCCGCCGCTCCACTGCCAGGCGCCGCCGTCGGCGGAGATCCAGATCGCTGTCGTGCCGAGCGTCAGCGCGGCGCACAGCGCGGACATCGCGACGCCGACGATCACCGCCGCCAGCGCCTTCGCGACGATCACGCGCTCGCGCCGCGGCTCGAGCATGAAGGCGACGGTGATCGTGCGGTGCTCGAACTCGCGCGCGCAGGCGACCGCGGCGAGCGCGCCGGCGACGAGCGCCGGAACCGCCGCGAGGTTGACCATGTCCTGCGTCGTGGTCGCCGGATCGCTGACCTGCGCCAGCGCGACGATCGCGATCGGCAGCGGCAGCAGCGCGCCGGCCGCGAACAGCAGCCAGATGCTGCGGACGGTGCGCAGCTTCTCCAGCTCCACGAGCACGAGCGTCATCACGGCGGTGTCTCCGAGGTCAGCGCCAGATAGCGCTCCTCGAGCCCGTCCTCGTCCTCGACGAGACGGTGGACCGCGACCTGCGCCAGCAGCGCGATCTCGCCGACGGTGCGCGCATCGGCGCCGCCGACGACCAGCTCGTCGCCGTCGTCGGCGACGATCGTCAGCCCGCGCGCTCTCAGCCGCGCGCCGAGCACGCGCCCGTTCGCGCTGCGGACCCGCACCAGCCGTTCGCGCACCGCGCGCAGCTCGCCGATCGGACCGCTCGCGACCAGCCGGCCGTGGGCGATCACGACGACGTCGTCGGCGAACCGCGCCATCTCCGCCAGCAGGTGGCTGGAGACGAGCACCGTCTTGCCCTCGTCGGCCAGCTCGCGCAGCAGCTGCCGCAGCCAGTGCATCCCGGCCGGGTCGAGGCCGTTGGCCGGCTCGTCGGCGATCAGCAGCGGCGCGTCGGCGAGCAGCGCGCGGGCGCGACGCTCGACCGCCTGCTCGCCGACGGGCGCGTGACGATCGTCTACCA
>DATIOB010000718.1:0-11020 GCA_035473605.1 Conexibacter sp. | reverse complement strand
CGCGCTGCCGCGGTCGATGCCGAGGTGCACGCGGCCGCAGCTGCTGGTGATCGAGATCGGCAGCGAGATCCGTCTCGCCGTCGTGGTCGAGACGGTCGTCTGCGCGAGCGTCGTGTTCGTGCAGGTGTCGTGCGCGTAGAGGCGGAACGGCTGGCCGCTGGTGACGACGGTCGCGTCGAGCGTGTATCTCGCCGCGCCGGAGATGCCGACGAGCGGCAGCCCGAGGCCGCTCGCGCCCTCCAGCCCGAGCCCCTGCACGAGGCTGGTCGTCGCGCTGCCGCTGGGCAGCACGAAGCCGGCCCAGCCGCCGAGCGCTCTCAGCGCCGCGCCGGCGCCCGCGGGCAGGCTCGACGGGTCGTTGGTCGCGCCGCCGACGCCGCCGATGCTCCACCAGGCGCTGCCGGTGCGCTCGAAGTCGCCGTTGACGACCGAGGGACTGTTTCTGATCGCGCCGGGCGCGCCGCTGAGGCCGCCGAAGGATGAGTCGGTGAAGGTCGCGCCGACCCACGTCGGGAAGTTCGGGATTCTGTTTCTCGAGACGAACGTGTTGTTCCACATCGAGAAGCGCGTCATCGGCGACTGGTCGCCGCGGTCGGTGTCCTGGAAGTATCTTCTGGTGCCTCTCCAGGGGTTGTCGCAGCGGCAGTCGACCGCCTGCGCGACGTCCGCGGTGAACGTGTTGTCGTGGATCGAGACGTCGGAGATCTCGACGTTGCGCTGGTCGGGGTCGAGGCTGCCCCACGGGATCAGCGTGAAGGCGTTCTGCTCGCCGAAGTCGACGACCTCGTTGTTGGCGATCTCGATGTAGCGCGCGGCGCCGCCGATCTCCGGCGCGCGCCACGGTCCGGTGAAGCGCGGGTCGCCGTAGCTGACGGCGATGTAGAGGCCGTCGTCGCCCGCGTTGATGTGGTTGTAGAGCACTCTCACGTGCTGGGAGCCGGTGATGTTGATCCCGTCGCTGCCGAGGCTCCCCGCCTTCGAGTTGAGGTGGGTGCCGGTGATGTTGCAGTGGTCGGCGCGGACGAGCGTGATGTTGAAGCCGATCACGTTCTGCGTCGTGACGTTGTTGATCCAGCAGCCGTCGACGTCGCGGAAGCCGATCGCGTCGAGGCGGATGTCGAGCGCGGAGCTGGCGGCGACGCCCATCTCGATCGTGCCTCTGCCGGAGGTCGTCAGCGTCACGTTTCTGGCGTCGGCCGCGAACACGAACGGCTGGTTGTGGAAGGCGGTCGAGTCCCAGTTGAGGTTCGAGCCGGGCACGTCCTGGCCGAGCATCGGCGGGGTCGCGTAGTGGCTCACGTCGAGGCTCTGCTTGAGCGTCCCGTCGAGCTGGAAGATCACGTTCGAGCGCAGGCGGATGCCGCCGCTGAGGAACGTTCTCCCGGCCGGCACGAGGACGGTGCCGCCGCCGGCCGCGGAGGCGTCCTCGATCGCCTGCTGGATCGCGAGACGGTCGTTGGCGACGCCGTTGCCGACCGCCAAGTACGGCGCCAGCGTCACGTCGTAGGTTCTGGCGGCGGCGAGCGCCGGCAGGGCAAGGCAGGCGAGCAGCACGGCGACGAGGGCACAGGCGAGCCCCCCGCTGTGGCCGCGCTCGCGCGGACGGTGCAGGTGCATGCGACTTCTCCCCATGCGACGGCGGTCGTGATCGCCCGGACCCGAAGGCGCGCCATCGCGTCACCGCCTTCGGCCGGGGCGAGAGACTGCCATAGCATCTACCATATGTCAAAGTAGTGGTGCGGCCGTGCGATGTGGCGCGCGTTCGATGTCACACCCGCGCCGCGGCCGGTGTCTCCATGGCGAACCCCATGCGACCCAGGAGGCAGCGATGAGCACCGCCCGCATCCCCACGACGGAGATCACCGGCGTCTACGGCGCGCTGGCGAAGCGGATCAGCAGGAAGAAGCTCGGCGGCGTGCCGGAGTCGCTCGGCGTGATGTGGCACAACCTCCCGGTCATGAAGGCCTTCTTCTCGTTCTCGGCCAAGGCGAGCAGATGGGAGGCCTGCGACCCGAGCCTGAAGTCGTTCGCGCACATGGCCGTCGCCGCGCGCGTCGGCTGCAGCTTCTGCCTCGACCTCGGCTACTTCGAGGCGCACAACAAGAGACTCGACCTGGCGAAGGCGCGCGAGGTGCCGCGCTGGCGCGAGTCGTCGCTGTTCACGCCCTTGGAGCGCGACGTGCTGGAGTACGCCGAGGCGGCGACCGAGACGCCCTCCGCGGTCACCGACGAGCTGGCGGAGCGGCTGCTGAGCGCGCTGGGCGCGCCGGCGCTGCTGGAGCTGACCGCCTACGTCGGGTTCGCGAACCTGACCTCGCGCACCAACGCCGCGCTCGGGATCGCGTCGGAGGGGCTGGCCGCCTCCTGCGGCCTGCGCCCGCTCGCGCAGCCGAGCGGCGCCGTACTGTCCACGACATGAGCGCCGACCCGTTCACGCTCCACCGGCGGCTGCTGTTCACGGTCGCCTACGAGATGCTCGGCTCCGCCGCGGATGCCGAGGACGTGGTGCAGGAGAGCTGGCTGCGGTGGGCGGAGGTCGACCAGTCCGAGGTGCGCGACGCGCGCGCCTACCTGGTGCGGATCGTGACGCGGCAGGCGCTCAACCGCCTGCGCACGCTGACGCGGCGGCGCGAGGAGTACGTCGGCGAGTGGCTGCCCGAGCCGCTGCTGACCAGCCCCGACGTCGCCGACGACGTCGAGCTGGCCGAGAGCGTCTCGATCGCGATGCTGACCGTGCTCGAGACGCTCGGTCCCGCCGAGCGCGCGGTCTTCGTGCTGCACGAGGTGTTCGACAGCCCCTACGACGAGATCGCGCAGGCCGTCGGCAAGACGCCGGCGGCGGTGCGGCAGATCGCGCACCGGGCGCGCGAGCACGTCGCCGCGCGACGGCCGCGGATGGCGGTCGACCGCGACGAGCAGCGCGCCGTCGTCGAGCGCTTCCTGGCGGCGCTGCAGACCGGCGACGTGCAGGGGCTGCTCGACGTGCTCGCGCCCGAGGTCGTGCTGCGCGCCGACGGCGGCGGCGTCGTCAGCGCGATCCGCAAGCCGATCGAGGGCGCCGCCAACGTCGCGCGGCTGCTCTCCCGGTTCGCCGCGCTCGTGCCCGGCGCGCGGATCGAGACGATCTGGCTCAACGGCGCGCCGGCCGCGCGCATCGACCTCGACGGCGCGGCCGACACCGCGGTCAGCCTGACGATCGAGGACGGCCGCATCACCGCGCTGTACGCCGTCCGCAACCCCGAGAAGCTGACGCGGATCGCGGTCGAGGCGGAGCTGATGCGCTGAGATGCGCGCGCGCTTCTCGGCCGCGCGCGGCCGTCCGGTGACGGCGGCACGGGATTGAGTGCCCTCAGTTCGACGTTCGCTTGCGGGCGTTGCGGCGAGCGGCTTGGATGGGCGGCCCGGCAGTCCGACATCGCAGGAGCCCGCCCATGGCCGCCAGTCCGATCCCGTTGCGCGAGCTGGAGCTGTCGCTCGCCGATCCCTCCCAGCCGCTGTTCCTGCCGCCGCAGGCGTACACCTCGCCGGAGTTCCACGCCTTCGAACAGGAGGCGGTCTGGCGGCGCGAGTGGGTGATGGCCGGGCGGGCGGAGGAGATCCCGCGGCCGGGCGACTACTTCTCGTTCGAGGTCGCCGGCGAGCCGCTGCTGGTCGTGCGCGGCGACGACGGCGAGGTGACGGCGATGTCGGCCGTCTGCCGCCACCGCGGGATGCTGGTCGCCGAGGGTCGCGGCCGCTGCGAGCACGCCTTCGTCTGCCCGTACCACTCGTGGGCGTACGGGCGCTCGGGCAGGCTGCTCGGGGCGCCGCAGGCGGCGGAGCTGACGCGGCAGGGGATCGCGCTGCCGCAGGTGCGGACCGAGCTGTGGAACGGCTTCGTGTTCGTCAACTTCGACGCCGACGCGGAGCCGCTGGGACCGCGCCTCGCGCCGCTCGACCCGATCGTCGCGCCATACCGGCTGGAGCAGCTGCGCGGCGAGTTCCTCGCCGACCCCGGCTATCGCTTCGAGCACGACCACGCGTGGAACTGGAAGGTCTACGCGGAAGGCCAGAACGAGTGCTACCACTGCGACAAGCTGCACGGGGACACGCCGCTGATGCAGCAGACCGACTGCAACTCGATCGCGTTCGGGGTGATGGAGCCCGAGCACGGCGTCTTCCACTTCGAGCTGCGCAACCGCGACATCGACGTGACGCTCAACCATCTCGGCAGAGCGATCTTCCCGGCGATCCCGACGCTGAGCGAAGCGCAGCGCTGGATCACGCACACGATCGCGATCGCCCCGGGCGTGCTGCTGGTGCTGATGCCCGACAGCGTGATCGCGCTCGCCTACGTCCCGACGGGACCGACCTCGATGCGCGTCAAGCGCCACCGCCTCTACCCGCAGGAGACGCTCGCGCGACCGGACTTCGCCGCACGTCACCGCGAGGAGTCGGCCGCCGCGCGCGAGTTCGTCGGGCAGGACGACCACGCCTTCGAGCGCGTCCAGCGCGGCCTCGGCTCCCGCTTCGCGCCGCGCGGCCCGATCGCCGGCCGCGAACGGGTCCTCGTCGGCGTCAACCAGTGGCTGCTGGAGCGCTACCGCGCAGCGGACGCGGCGGCGGCGCCGGCGCTCGTCTGAGCGGGCGGCGGACGCGGCCTACAGCGCCGGGCGCTGCGGCGACCACGGGCCGTGCGCGTCGGCGAAGACCGGCGCGACCGCCTCGAGGTGGCGGCGCATCCGCAGCTGCGCCAGCGCCCCGTCGCCGGCGACCAGCGCCTCGACGATCCCGCGGTGCGCGGCGCCGTGCGCGACCGCCTCGCGCGGCGGCACGGCGGCGTCGCCGCGGTCAGCCGTGAGGTCGCCGAGCACGCGCGCGAACAGCCGCATCGCCGGGTTGCCCGACAGCTCGGCGATCAGCAGGTGGACGTCGTGCGGCGCCGTCGCGAGCGTCGCGCCGTAGCCGCGGCGGCGCTCGCCCGCGACGCAGGCGCGCAGCCGCCCCACTGCCGTCTCGTCGATCCGCCCGGCGGCGGCCGCGACCGCGGCCAGCTCGATCGTCACGCGCAGCTCGAACAGCTGGCGCCGCGTCGCGCCGGCGTGACGCAGGAACAGCGCGATCGACTGCGCGACGGCGTCGAGCTCCGGCGCGCTCACCACGAGGCCGCCGCCGGGCCCGCGCCGCATCCGCGCGATCCCGTGGTGCTCGACGATTCGCACCGCCTCGCGCAGCACCGCGCGCGAGACGCCCATCCGCGCGATCAGCTCGCGCTCGGAGCCGAGCACCTCCCCGACCGGCCAGCCGCGCGCGACGATCTCGTCCTCCAGCTGCCGCGCCACCGATGCCGCGAGCGATCTACTCATGGGAGCGATTCTCGCAGCCGCGCGGGTCCCCGGGCGCGCGCGGCCGGTCGCGTCAGCCGAACGGGCCGTCGACGACGAGCGGCGTCGCGCGGCGGGTGCAGTTGGCGGCGACGAGCAGCGTCGCGGTCGTTCTCGGGATGCCGGCGTTGATGTTGACCGGCGGGTTGACGACCGTGACCGAGTAGGCGTTCGACTTCGACGCGACCGCGGCGGCCGTCGGATGCGTCAGCACGGAGTTGCCGCCGATGATGTACGAGCCGCCGAAGACCGAGTAGCCGGCCGGGCACTTCGCGCTGGCGGTCGTCACGCTGCCGGAGACGATCCCGCCGACCTGCTTGCGCACGAGCTTGACGGTGCCGCGCATTCTCGGCGCTCTTCTCGCTCTCCCTCTCGCTCTCGCGCTCGACGCCGCCATCGGACCGTCGTTGAAGACGAGCGGCCGGCGGTTGGTCGAGCACATCGCCAGCACGCGGATCGACGCCATCGCTCTCAGCACGCCGAGCGAGGGGTTCGACGGCGGCGCGACGAGCGTCACGGAGTAGTCGTTGGTCTGCGACAGGACGGCGCCGGAGGCGGTGTGGCCCCAGAGCGTGCCGTCGAGCGTGAAGCCGCCGCCGAAGATCGACACGGCGCCGGAGCGGCACGGCGAGTCGACCTTGCGCACGTCGCCGTTGGCGATGCCCGACTGCTCCGTCACGTTCATGCTGACGGTCGACGGGAGGTTGCCGTTGATCACACCGGCGCCGGTGTCGCCGGCGTCCTTGGGCGCGCCGAACGGCCCGTCGATGACGACCGGGCGGCCCTTCTCGGCGCAGATCGCCGCCGCCGTGATCGACGCCTCCTGCGCCCGCACGAGGGCGAACGGATTGACGGGCGGGTTGACGACGGTCGCGCGGTAGAGGTTCTCGTCCGGGATCGGCGACGCCCCGGCGGCGTGCGCGAACAGCGAGCCGCCGCCGATGACGAACGACCCGCCGAGCACCTCGTGACCGCCCGGGCATCTGGCCTCCGCGACGCCGACCTCGCCGACGTCGACGCCCTCGACCTTCGCTCTGACGAGCGCGACGGTCGGCTTCCAGCGCTCGGCTCTCGCTCTCGCTCTCGCGGCGACCGCGGTCGTGCTGCAGGCGCCGGCCGCCGCGGCGGCGATCGCGGCCGCGAGCGCGGCGCTCCGGCTGATGGAGACTCGTCGCACCGTCATGCGGCGCGATCCTACCGCGCGCGCGGCGTCCTGCCCAGGCGTGTGCGTCACGCTGCGGCTGAAACCCGGTGCGACGCCCGGTATCGTCCGCCTCATGGCGAACGACTGGCGCGAAGAGACGCTCTCCAGGCTTCGGGATCTGATCGAGCAGGCCGATCCCGAGGTCGTGGAGGAGCGCAAGTGGAGAAAGGCGACGAACCCCGCCGGGGTTCCGGTCTGGTCGCATGACGGCATCATCTGCACCGGTGAGACGTACAAGAGCGTCATGAAGCTGACGTTCTTGCAGGGCGCCGCGCTCGATGATCCGGCGGGGCTGTTCAACTCGAGCCTCGACGGCAGAACCCGGCGCGCGATCGACATCCGCGAGGGCGAGCAGATCGACGAGCAGGCGCTCGTCGCCCTGATCCGCGCGGCCGTCAGCCTCAACACCTCCGCGTAGCGCGCCCGCGCGCTACGCGGCCTCCCACGCGAAGCCGTCCGGGTCGCTGAACGGCCCGGCGGCCGCGCCGCCGATCACGAGCCGGTGCGATCCGCTGCCGTCCGCGGGCACGCCGGCGTCCTTGGCGAGCGCGTCGCGCCCGTAGAGCGCCAGCGTGACCTGCTCCGGGGGCGTCTCGAACTGGACGTACTTGCGCGGGAAGCTCTTCGCCACCGCCAGCCCGCGCTCGACGTAGAAGCGCTTGCTCGCGGCGATGTCGGCGACCCCCAGCAGCAGCACGATCTCGTCGATCTGCCGGGTCGGCGGGCCGGTCTCCTTCTTCGAGGAGGTCGCGATCTTCCAGATCGCCCCGTCCGGGGCGCGGACGACGCCGCCGTAGCCCCACATGCTCTTCTTCGGGTGCTTCAGCGCCGTCGCGCCGGCGTCGAGCGCGGCGCCGACGAGCAGGTCGACGGTCGACGGCTGGGCGACGACGAGCGAGAGCGTGTAGCCGCGGAAGCCGCTCGTCGGCGCCTCCGCGGCGCGAAAGCTCAGCTGCCCGTCGAGACCGAACGCGTCGCTGTAGAAGGTCCGCGCGGCCGCTGGGTCGGGCGCTTCGAGGGTGAGGGACTGGATGGAGGTCATGGCCGGTGATCCTGATCTCGGCCGGTCGCCGGCGCTTCTCGATTCCTGCTCGATCGGCCGTCGGCGTCTGCGGGCGAACCGGTAGCGTCGCGCCGCATGCGCATCGAGACACTGCCCGGGGAGCTGATCGACGACGTGGTGGAGCTGTGGCGATCCGCGGGCGTGACGCGCCCGTGGAACGACCCGCACGCCGACGCGCGCCTCGCGCTCGCGGGCCCGGCGTCGACGATCCTCGCCGGCTTCGAGGAGGACCGTCTCGTCGCGGCGGCGATGACCGGGCACGACGGCCACCGCGGCTGGGTCTACTACCTCGCCGTCGAGCCGGCCGCTCAGGGCCGCGGCCACGGCGCGGCGATGATGGGCGCCTGCGAGGAGTGGCTGCGTGCGCGCGACGTGCCGAAGCTCAACCTGATGGTGCGCACCGACAACGCTGCGACGCTCGGCTTCTACGACGCGATCGGCTACCGCCGCGACGAGGTCGTGGTGCTCTCGCGACGGCTCGACGGATCTCCCGCCAGGTAGCCCGCTCCCCGCGTCGGCGTCGCCTACCCGCGGCAGGCCGAGCCCTGCACGGCGACCGGACCGCTGAGCAGCCCTCCGAGCGAGGGGCGCGGACGCGGATCCGGGTCCGGGACGACGTGGCCGCTGCGCTCGACGTAGCTCCAGCGCGTGCCGTGGCGCGCGATCTGCTCGACCGCGCCGAGCAGCCGCTCGATCTCCGCCGCGCTGGTGCCGACGCCGATGCTGGCGCGGACGGCGTGCCGGCAGCCCTCGTCGCGGGCGGCGAAGTGCTCCATCAGCGGATGCGCGCAGAAGGAGCCGTCGCGCACGCCGATGCCGTGCTCGGCGGAGAGCGCCGCCGCCAGCAGCCCGGGATCGACGCCCTCGACGTCGAAGCTCACGACGCCGACGCGGTCGTGACCGCGCTCCCACAGCTCGTAGGTGCGCACGCCCGCGATCGCGTCGAGTCCCGCGAGCAGACGGTCGAGCAGCGCCTGCTCGTGCTGCTGGATCCGCTCCCAGCCGGTCTCGCTCAGCGCGTCGACCGCGGCCGCGATCGCGACGGCGCCGAGCGCCGCCGGGGTGCCGGCCTCGTGGCGCGCCGAGCCGTGCGTCCACTCGACGCGGTCGACGGTGACGCTGCGCACGGCGCCGCCGCCCGCGAGATAGGGACGCGCCGCGTCGAGCCAGTCGGCCCGCCCGACGAGCACGCCGGCACCGAACGGCGCGTACAGCTTGTGGCCCGAGAAGGCGACGTAGTCGACGTCCCAGGCGGCGACGTCGACCGGACGATGGGCCGCCAGCTGCGCGGCGTCGAGCGCGACCCGCGCACCGTGGCGATGCGCGACGCGGGCGATCTGCTCGATCGGCCAGAGCTCGCCCGTCACGTTCGAGGCGCCCGTCACCGCGACGAGCGCACCGCGGCCGCCGAGCGCGCGCAGCTGCGCCTCCAGCATGTCGAGCGCCTCCGCCGGGCTCGCCGGGATCGGCAGGTGGCGCACGTCGCCGCGCCGCCACGGCAGCAGGTTCGCGTGATGCTCGCCCGCGAACGTCAGCACCGCCGTGCCGGGCGGCAGCGCCGCCGCCAGCAGGTTGAGCGCGTCAGTCGTGTTGCGCGTGAAGATGACGAGATCGTCCGCGCGGGCCCCGACGAACGCGTGCGCGATCTCACGCGCCCGCGTGTACGCCTCGGTGCTGACGAGCGAGGAGAAGCCCGCGCCGCGGTGCACGCTGCCGTAGTACGGCAGCAGCTCCGCGACGGTGTCGGCGACCTGCCTCAGCGCCGGAGCGCTCGCCGCGTTGTCGAAGTTCGCGTAGCGAACCCATTCGCCGCCGACGAGCGGCACGTCGAGGTCACTGCCGACGAGCGCCAGCAGGCGCTCGTCGGCGTGGACGTCCTGCGAGGCAGGCATGCCGGTGGCTACTTGACCTTGATCGAGGGGCCGGTCGCCTTGGCGGCCAGGTATCTGGCGTCGCCCGACCACGAGATCGTGACCTTCCAGGTGCCTCTCGCCAGCTTCGGCACCTTCAGCGTGACCGTGCCGCGCGACAGTCTGCCGCTGATCGTCTTGGTGGCCTTGCCCTTCTTGAGCGTGATCGTCACTCTGCCGGTGGCCTTCGCGCCGCCTCTCGGCGAGGTGATCGTCACCTTGTAGGTGCCGGCCTTCGTACGCGTCGGGGCCTTCGCGACGCCGCCCGCGAGCTTTCTGGCCTTGACTCTTCTGACCGTCGGCGTCGTGACGACCGGCGGCTTGACGACGGCCGGGGGCGGCACGACGACCGGGGGCCGGACGACGACCGGCGGATCCTGTCTCGGCTCCTCTCTCACCGGCGGGACGTACGTCGGCAGACCGGCGAAGAACTGCTCCGCCGCGTGGACGGCGCGCAGGCCGCCGGTGACGCCGGAGGCGTCGGCGACGGCGCCCCATGCTCCGGTGATGTTCGTCTTGCGCGACTCCGTCAGGCGCCAGGCGCCGACGACGACCTTCAGGTTGTCGATCAGCGCCGGATTCCCGCCGGGCTCGTTCGCGGCGATCAGCGCAGCGCGCGCCGCGACGAGGTTCTCCGGAGCCGCTCCGCCCAGCGCCGACAGCGCGGCCGACAGCGCCGCCGGGTTGACGGGGATCGTGCCGGTGCCGTTGGCGGAGACCGTCAGCGTGCCGGTCGTAGCGCCGCCCGTCGGCGGGTTGTACGTCACGTTCGCCCCGTCGGCGGCAGCGAGGTACTGCCCGGCGTCCGTCCAGACACCCGAGTTCGGGTACACCGTGGTCGGGTCCGTCTGCCACGTGAATCTCGCCAGCTGGTCATTGAGCGTCGACCAGATCTGAGCGTCGGCCGGGATCGAGAGGCCGAGGCGGTTGGGCAGCGGGTTGGCGTACGGCCACGACGTCATGTACTCGCGGTACTCGCCGTTGCCGTTGTCCTGGATCCACTGACGGGTGACGCCGTCATGCGGACCGGCGCTCGTGCTGCCTCTGCCCTGGTAGCCGAACAGGTACGGCACCTGCAGGCGCGCGACTCTGATCGACGCTCTCGTGGTGTCGCCGGCCGGGAAGTAGGGGATCGCGTTGTTCCCCGTCACGAGGTACTGCGTGGCCGCGTTGCCGATGTAGTGGCTGAAGAGGTGGCCGTAGAGGTTGCTCGGGTGCGTGCCGGTGAGGCCGGGGTTGTTGCGCGACTGGAACGGGTTGCCCGAGGCCGTCCCGCCGCCGCCGTTGTTCGCGCCGTCGAGGACGGTGTCGAAGTTGAAGACGTGGACGTCGTTCTGCTGCGCGTACTTGTTGATCGCCGGCAGGACCGGCCGGGTGTTCGGGCACCAGGCGCCACCGAAGAGGATGACCGCGTCCTTGCCCACCGTCGCGTCGTTCTCGAACAGGTGGATCAGCTCGGGATAGGTGATCTGCTCGACCC
>DATIOB010000717.1:0-13799 GCA_035473605.1 Conexibacter sp. | reverse complement strand
GCATACCGAACGGCCCCTCATACATCACCAACGGCTCCCGCACGCGCAAGGTCGTCGCGCTGACGTTCGACGACGGGCCGTCGAGCTACACACCGGCCTTCCTCGACGTGCTGAAGCAGAAGGGCGTCAAGGGCACCTTCTTCCTGATCGGCCAGCAGGTCGCGCCGAACGCGAGCCTCGTGCGGCGGATCCTCGCCGAGGGCCACGAGCTGGCCGACCACAGCTGGAACCACCCGAACCTCTCCGCCGGCGGCGCCTTCGCGTCGGGCCAGATCAGCTCGACGGCGAACGCGATCCAGACGGCCAGCGGCTTCAAGCCGTGCGCCTTCCGCGCGCCCGGCGGCGCCGTCAGCTCGGGCCTCATAGGGCTCGCCAGCGGCCTCGGCTTCACGACCGTGCAGTGGGACGTCGACACCAACGACTGGCAGCTGCCGGGCACCGAGGCGGTCTACTCGCGCGTGGTCAACGGCGTCCGCAACGGCTCGATCGTGCTGATGCACGACGGCGGCGGACCGCGCTCGCAGGGCCTCGCGGCGCTGCCGCGGATCATCGACACGCTGAAGGCGCGCGGCTACGGCTTCGTGACGGTCGCCGAGATGACCGGCTCGACGATGACCTACCGCTGAGCTGCGGCGCGTCGTCGTCGCGGCGGGCGCACGCGCCGTCGCGCCAGGAATCGTTGTAGTCGTACAAGCGTCGCTATCGTCGAAGCGGTGCCCGCCGACGCCGCTGCCCCGCAGGACCCGCGCCGCTTCCTGATCCTCGCGATCTGCTGCCTCAGCCTCTTCGTGGTCGGGATCGACACGACCGCGGTCAACGTCGCGCTGCCGTCGATCCGCAGTGATCTCGGCACCTCGCTCGCGCAGCTGCAGTGGACGATCGACGCCTACACGCTGACGCTCGCCAGCCTGCTGCTGCTGGCCGGCGCGACCGCTGACCGGCTCGGACGCGCGCGCATCTTCAAGCTCGGGCTGGCGCTGTTCACGCTCGGCTCGCTGCTGTGCTCGCTCGCGCCCAGCGCGGCGCTGCTGATAGCGGCGCGCGTGCTGCAGGCGATCGGCGGCTCGATGCTCAACCCGGTCGCGATGTCGATCGTCCGCAACACCTTCACCGACGCGCGCGAGCGGGCGCAGGCAATCGGCGTCTGGGGCGGCACGATCGGCGTCAGCATGGCGCTCGGGCCGGTGCTCGGCGGCCTGCTCGTGGAGGCCGTCGGCTGGCGCGCGATCTTCTGGGTCAACGTGCCGATCGGGATCGCCGCGATCGTGCTGACGGCGCGCTTCGTGCCCGAGTCGCGCGCCGGCCGCGCGCGCCGGCCCGATCCGTTCGGCCAGGCGCTCGTGATCGTGCTGCTGGGCACGCTCACCTTCGCGATCATCGAGGCACCGTCGCACGGCTGGCTCTCCGGCGCGAGCGTCGCGCTGTTCGGCGTCGCCGCGGTCGCGCTCGCCGTGCTCGTCCGCTGGGAGCTGCGCCGCCGCGACCCGCTGATCGAGATGCGCTTCTTCCGCAGCGTGCCGTTCTCCGGCGCGACCGCGATCGCGGTCGCCGCCTTCGCCGGCCTCGGCGGCTTCCTCTTCCTCAACACGCTCTACCTGCAGGAGGCGCGGGGCCTCTCGCCGCTGACGGCCGGCCTGTGGACGCTCCCGATGGCGGCGCTGACGGTCGTCTGCGGGCCGCTGTCGGGCCGGCTGGTCGGCCGCGTCGGCGCGCGCCCGTCGCTGGTGATCGGCGGCGCCGCGATGACGGCCGCCGGCCTGCTGCTGACGGAGCTGACCAGCACGACGGCGATCTGGCAGCTGTTCGGCGCCTACATGCTGTTCGGGCTCGGCTTCGGCTTCGTCAACCCGCCGATCACCAACACCGCCGTCTCCGGCATGCCGGCCGACCAGGCCGGCGTGGCGGCCGCGATCGCCTCGACCAGCCGGCAGATCGGCGCGACGCTCGGCGTCGCCGTCGTCGGCGCGGTCGCGATTCCCGCCGCGACCTTCGCGCAGGCGGCCGACGTCGCCTCCGCCGGGCATGTCGGCTGGTGGATCGTCGCGGGCTGCGGCGCGCTCGTGTTCACGCTCGGGCTCGCCACGACCAGCCGCTGGGCGGAGGGCACGGCCGCGCGCACCGCGCTGGCGCTGCGCGGGGGAGCGACGACGTGAGCACCGCGACCGCTCGCCTGGAGGCCTCGGGTTGCGGTCGAAGGACTCGCCCGGGGGCTCGCTCTTCCGGGGGCGAGGTGTCCACATGAGCGAGGACGCAGCGCGCGCCTGGGCCGCGATGCGCGCGCTCGTGCTCGACGACGACCGCCGCCGCGAGGTGACCGAGGCGGTGGGGCTGAGCTTCGCGCGCGTGCGGGCGCTGCGCGCGCTCGCCGCCGAGCCGCTGACGCTGCGGGCGCTCGCCACCGCCCTGCAGACCGACGCCCCCTACGCGACGCGGATCGTCGACGACCTCGAGCAGCTCGGGCTGGTCGAGCGCAGCGTCGATCCGCGCGACCGTCGCGCGAAGCTCGTCGCGGCGACTGCCGCGGGAGCGGAGCGCGCCCGCGCCGCCCAGCGTCTGCTCGACCGGCCGCCCGCCGCGCTGCGCGCGCTGCCGCCGCAGGAGCTGGCGACGCTCGCGCGCATCCTCGCGCGGCTGGAGCACTGACCTCGACAGGACCAAAGGTCCAGATCCCCTCCCCCATGATGTGGGATTTTGGTATGTTTCCCGCCTCTTAGGAACAGTGTTGTTCCAGGCCGTTTCCAGCCTGTCCTGAGAACAGAGTCGTCACATCGAGGGGCCGCTCCGGGTGGACCCGCGCGTCGTGCGCGCGGGTGAGAGCGGTCGGGGGAGCGACATGCCGGGACGTGAACTGGGGGAGAAACCGCGCCGACAATGGGCGCCGGACGCGCGTGCGCTCAGCATCGTCGGCGATCGCTGGCTGATGGTGATCGTGCGCGACCTCGCGGCCGGGCCGCTGCGGCTCGACGAGCTGCGCCGCTGGCTCCCCGGCGTCTCCGCCGGGGCGCTCGAGTCGCGTCTGGCCAAGCTCGCCGAGGAGGGGCTGATCGTGCGCCGCCGCTTCCGCTCGCTGCCGCCGCGCGTCGATCTCGAGCTGACCGATCTGGGCCGCTCGCTGCTGCCGGTGATCGGCGAGATCGCGCGCTGGGAGCTGCGCACGCACTGGTCGGCGCCGCGCGCCGGCGAGTGGATCGACGTCGCCGCCTGCTTTCGGCTCGCGCCGCTGCTTGTCGCCGCCCCCAGCAGCGCCGGCTGCGATGTCGCCGCGGCCGAGGTCGCGCTGACGCTGGAGAGCGCGGCGACGCCGGACCAGCCCGAGCAGTACGTCTTCGTGCGAGAGAACGGCCGCGCCCGCGTCGAGCACCGCCCGGCCCCGGAGGCCGCGACGCAGATCGCGGGCGATCAGCAGCAGTGGGTCGCCGCGCTCAGCCCCGGCGTCAACGGCGACGACCTGCGGATCGCCGGCGACGCCGACGCGGCACGAGCGTTCCTGGCGCTGTTCGAGAGCGGCTGACCACAGCGGCGAAAATTATCGGCGGCTTGCCGCCGAGACTTATCGCGCAGCTATCGGTTTTCGTGGCGCGGACGCAGGGAGCGCGGCGGGCGCCAGCCCATAAGCGACCGAGGACAAAGCCACGGAGACCGAGAGCAAGCGAGAAGTTCTCGGCGGCCATCGCGTCCCCCACGCGATGGCCGCCGAAGCCAAGGGCCGTGTCGAGGCGGCCCTATGGGCTGACGGCAACCGATCCCGGCTGCTGCGACCTGGGCAAGGTCCCGGGGTAGAAGCCGCCACGCCTTCGCGCGGGCATGGGGGCTCCGGGTCCGTGTGCCGCCGTCAGGTCGAGCGCTCTGGGCGTCGCCGTCTGCTGCCGTCGAGGATTCACTGCGCTGTCGCGTGCCAGCGCATCGATGCCGTCGACCGCGTGCGCCCCGTGCAGGAGGGCCGGTGCGGTGGACGTGCACTCGCGTGAATGCTCGGTCGGCAGGTTTTGGACGTTGTCCGATCTCATGATTAATCTTCGGAGTCCCGAAGATCAGATACAGCGCCTTGTGCCGCACGGTCAGCGTCGTGCAGCACGATCCCCACATCACGAAATCCCCGGTGGTGGCGGAGTTCGTGTTCGGCACGCTAACGCGCCTGGACGCCCGCGTCAACCGCTCAATTACGTCCACAACGATCCACTGCACGATCTGTATACAGCGATGGTTCCAGAACGCCCAGCAGAACCGTTGTTCGCCTTCCCGACGAACGAATGCGCAGCTTTCAGCTCCACTCAAGAGCGGAGCTGGGAACGCGCGCGCGAGGAAGACGTGGCGCGTGGACGACCGCCGTCTCCTCTCGCCGACGCCGCTCTGGTACGGTCGATGATTCCGCATCCCGGAAACGAGGTCGAGCGATACCCAGGCAGTCGAAGAGTCCCGCGATCGTGCAGTCCGTCGCGCGTGGCTTCGACCTTCTCGAAGCGGTCGCCGCCGACGACGAGATCGGGCTCGTAGAGCTCGCACACCGGACGGGACTCCAGCCCAGCACGACGCACCGGCTGCTCGCGACGCTGATCGCGTGCGGCTACGTCGTCCAGAATCCGCAGACGAGCCGCTACCGCCTCAGCCACAAGGTCGTCGAGCTGGCCGGCGGGCAGGAGCACCGCATGCAGCGGCTGCGCACCGCCGTGCGCCCGCACCTGCTGATGATCCGCGACGCGACCGACGAGACGACCAACCTCTGCGTGCTCGATCGCTTCACGATCGTCTACGTCGACCAGGCCGAGAGCAGTCGCACCGTGCGGATGTTCACCGAGCTCGGCCGCCGCGTCCCGGCGCACGCCTGCGCGGCCGGCAAGGCGATGCTCGCCTTCCAGTCTCCCGACGTGCTCGCCGACCTGCGCGAGCGCGCGCCGTTCCCGTCGCTGACGCCCCACACGATCACCGCCGCCGAGGAGCTGGAGATCGAACTGCGGCGCGCGCACGCGCGCGGCTACGCGATCGACCGCGAGGAGTACGAGGACGGCGTGCTCTGCATCGCGGCGCCGATCTTCGGCTCCAACGGCGAGGTGCTGGCGGCCGCCAGCGTCTCCGGGCCGGCGGCGCGACTGCTGCGGCAGGACCTCTCGGAGCTGGGCGAGCTGGTGCGCGGTCGCATGCTCGAGGTCTCGCGCGAGCTCGGCTACGAGCCGACCGCGGGCACCGGCACGCCGGCCGGCGGCGCCGGCGCCTCGACCGCCGCGTAGCCAACCTGCACAAGCCGCGGGTGCGACGTTGGACCCGCGGCGGTTGAGCCGCCGGCCGGCCGTTGCGAGAGTCACGGCCATGACTTCGATCGATCGCCCGGGACCGGAGGCCGCCGAGACGCGCCTGTGGCATCCCTTCTCCGACATGTCCGTCGTGCGCCGCAGCGAGTTCGTGCTGAGCCGCGGCGAGGGCGTCTGGGTCTACGACGACCAGGAGCGCAGATACCTCGACGGCACCGCGAGCCTCTGGTACGCCAACGTCGGCCACGGCCGCAGGGAGATCGCCGACGCGATCGCCGCGCAGCTCGGCCGGCTCGAGGCGTACTCCGCCTTCGGCGACTTCACGACGCAGCCGGCGCAGGAACTGGCCGCGCGGATCGCGGCGCTGGCCCCGGTCGACGACGCGCGCGTCTTCTTCACGACCGGCGGCGGCGAGGCGCTCGACTCGGCGGCGAAGATCGTGCGCCGCCACTGGACGGCGAAGGGCCAGCCCGAGCGGATGCACCTGATCGGCCGCACCGGCGGCTACCACGGCACCAACGGCTACGGCACCGCGATCGGCGGGATCGAGGCCAACCGCGCCGGCTGGGGCCCGCTGATGAGCGCGACCTCGTCAGTCCAGTGGGACTCGCTGCAAGCGCTGGAGCAGGAGGTCCTGCGCGTCGGCCCCGAGCGCGTCGCGGCCGTCTTCGCCGAGCCGGTGATCGGCGCCGGCGGCGTGCTGCCGCCCCCGGACGGCTACCTCGAGGGCGTGCAGGCGATCTGCCAGGAGCACGGGATCCTGTTCGTCGCCGACGAGGTGATCTGCGCCTTCGGCCGTGTCGGCGACTGGTTCGCCTCCTCGCGCTTCGGGCTGCGTCCCGACCTGATCACCTTCGCGAAGGGCGTCACGAGCGGCTACCTGCCGCTCGGCGGCGTCGTCGCCTCGGCCGGCGTCGCCGAGCCGTTCTGGGAGCAGTCGGGCAACATGCTGCGCCACGGCGCGACCTACTCCGCGCACGCGACCTGCTGCGCGGCCGGCAGCGCCAACCTCGACCTGCTCGCCGCGGACGGGCTCGTCAACCGCGCGCTGGAGACCGAGGGACCGCTGCTGGCGGCGCTGGAGCCGCTCGCCGCCCACCCGTTGGTGAAGGAGGTGCGCGGCGGCGTCGGCCTGCTGGCGGCGGTCGAGTTCACCGCCGACGCGCTCGCCGCCGGCGCGCCCGCGGCGGTCTTCGAGGCGGCGCGCGAGCGCGGGCTGCTCGTGCGCGCGCTCGGGCAGGGCGTCGCGGTCTCGCCGCCGTTGACGATCTCCCAGGAGGAGCTGGACTTCCTCGGCGCCACCGCCGCCGAGGCGCTCGACGCGGTCGCCGCCGCGTCCGTCGCCTGAAGCTGGCACAAGAGCGCTGACGCGCCAGCGGATCCAGCCAGTTGAACCTGGTTGGGTCCGCTTGGGCGATTTGGTGAAGATTTCCTCACTGTCGGGAATGCGAACGTCCGCGAAAAGCGCGACACTTATGTCCTCACAGTGACTCCGAGGAGTCGCAGGTGGGATATTTTTCCAAGCGTGACGACTTCTCCCCCGAGGTCGTCACGGGCCACGCCGCCCCGCGTGGCTCCTGGCCGGTCGCGCTCCCCCTGGCGCGGCCGGCCCCTTTTTTTTCGCGCGTCTCCGCTAGGCGGTCAACCGAGCGCGATCGTGCGGCGCGCCGAAGTCCAGCGCCGGCCCGCGCGGGACGATCCGCGAGGGGTTCAGCTGCGGATGGGTCATGTAGTAATGGCGCTTGATGTGGTCGAGGTTGACCGTCTCGGCGATCCCCGGCTGCTGGTAGAGGGCGCGCAGGTAGCCGTCGAGCTGCGGGTAGTCGGCGATCCGCCGTCGGTTGCACTTAAGTGGCCGACGTAGACGGCGTCGAAGCGCACGAGCGTGACGAACAGGCGCCAGTCGGCCTCGGTGATGCGCTCCCCGGTCAGGTAGCGACGGCCGGCGAGGCGCTCGTCGAGCCAGTCGAGCGTTTCGAACAGCGACTCGAACGCCTCCTCGTAGGCGGCCTGGGTGCTGGCGAAGCCGGCACGGTAGACGCCGTTGTTGACGGTCTCGTAGATGCGCTCGTTGAGCGCGTCGATCTCATCCCGCAGCGGCTCGGGGTAGAGGTCGACGGCGGGGTCGCCCCACTCGTCGAAGGCGCTGCCCAGCATCCGCACGATCTCGGCGCTCTCGTTGTTGACGATCCGGCCGGCCTGTTTGTCCCACAGCACCGGCACCGTCACGCGGCCGTCGAAGGAGGGATCGCTGGCCGCGTACGCCTCAGCGACGAAAGCGAAGCCGTTGACGGGATCCGGCTCCTCGGGCAGGAAGCGCCAGCCGCGCTCGTCGCGCAGCGGGTCGACGACGGTGAGGCCGATCACGTCCTCCAGCCGCTTCAGCCGTCGGACGATCAGCGTCCGGCAGGCCCACGGGCAGGCGAGCGAGACGTACAGGTGGTACCGGCCCGCGGCCGCCGGATGATCGCCCGAGCCGTCGGTCGTGATCCAGTCGCGGAAGCGGCTCTGCTGGCGGACGAAGGCGCCGCGACCGTCCGCCTCCTTCGGAAACTGCACCGCGTCCGCGGCGCCGCTCTGTGCCATGCGTACGGCCTCCCAAAATAGTTGCGTACGCAACTGAGGCTAGCGCGCCCGTATCCGCTTCCACCCTCTGCGCGCCCGCGGCATGTAGCGCAGGTCGTGCGGCAGCAGCCGGAAGGTCGCTCTCGTCACGAGCGCCAGCAGGCGCAGCAGGCGCTCGTCGCGCGCCGTCCAGCGCAGTCCGAGGCGCTCGCGCGCGGTCGGCGGCAGCGTGCCGGCCGCGACCCACATCGAGCCGCCCATCACCAGCGGTCGCACCAGCCGCCACAGCGGCCGCGGGATCGACTCGTAGGGACGGTCGACGTCCTTCAGGCGCGCGCGGTCGAGCGACCAGCGGACCGGCTGCGTCGGCTCCAGCCGCTCCTCGACGGTGCGATCCCAGTAGGCGCGGAAGGCGGCGTAGTCGGGCGGCACCGGTCGCATCGAGACCCCGTACTGCGCGTACCAGTCGATCGACTCGCGGTAGAGCTGCTCCTGCTCGGCGGCGGTCAGCGGCGTGCCGAAGCGCTCGCGCATCACGATCTGCGACTCGAAGAAGGTCGCGTGGGCCCAGTAGTAGACGTCGGGCTGGAGCGCGTGGTAGCGCCGGCCGTTGCCGTCCACGCCCTTGATCTCGCGGTGGTAGTCGCGCACGCTGGCGCCGGTCGCGCGCGCCGCGCCGCCGTCGTAGACGACGCCGAGGATCGGCGGCGCCGAGCGCAGCAGCCGGTTCCACGGGTTGGAGGAGTAGTCGGAGTGCTGTTCGACGCCGGCCCCGATCGCCGGGTGCATGTTCTGGAGGATCCCCGCGCGGCCGATCAGCAGCAGCCCGCGCAGGTCGCCGAAGCACTCCCACGTGAGCGAGTCGGGGCCCAGCGGCGGCGGGATCGGCGCGGGCGAGTCGGGCGCCGGCGCTGCTGCGGTGGTCTGCGACGCGATTGACATCATGCGTTGTCAGACTAGGACTGACAACGGGGTGTGTCAAATGGAAGCGCGTGTCGCGCAACCGACGGGCCGCGCAGGGCGGCGGGGCGGGCGCGGCCACGCGACGAGCGCTTACGACTCGCGCGAGCTGACGGGCGCGGCGGCGAGGATCAGCGCCACGACGTGCGCGACCAGACGCTCGCGCGTGACGGCGATCGTGCCGTCGAGCCAGCCGGAGAAGAGGTGCGCGAGCGCACCGACGAGCGCGACCGAGGTCAGCCGCGCGTCGAGTCTGTCCGGGCCGCCAGGGCCGGTGCCGAAGCTGGCGGCGATCTGCTCCGCCAGCAGCGCGGCGAAGCTCGGGATCAGGTCGACGCCCGCTCTCGTCAGCTGCTCGTCGGCGAAGACCTCCTCCAGCAGCACGCGACCGCGGCGCGGATCGTCCTGCAGCAGGTCGACGAACGCCCCGACCGCCGCGCTCGCGCTCGCCAGCGGGTCGGACGGCGCGGCGGCGACGGCGTCGGCGATCGCCGCCCGCGCCTCCTCCGCGACGCGCGCGTGGACGGCGATCAGCAGCGCGTCGCGGTCCGCGAAGCTCTCGTAGAAGTAGCGCTCGGTCAGCTGCGCGGCGCGGCAGACGCCGCGCACCGTCACGCTCGCGGCGCCGCTGGTGCCGAGCAGCTCGAGGCCGGCGTCGAGCAGCTGGACGCGGCGCGTCGCGCGCCGATCCTCCAGCGTCGTCCCGCCCCAGGTTCGCTCCGTGTCAGGCGCCACACGGCCATCATCTCAGCCGCGGCTGCGCAAACGCGGCGGAAATGTGGGGTCTGCCGTCGCAAACGAGCCACTAGGCTGGCTGGCGATGCCGCCGCCGACCGCCACCTGGCCGCCGACCGACGGCCAGCCGTTCGCCGGCGAGGTCGTCGTCAAGGGCCAGCGCTTCGCCAACGAGGAGAACGGCTTCGCGGTGCTCGACGGCGAGTGGGACGGCGAGCGGATCGTGCTCGTCGGGCCGCTCGTCCACCTCGAGCCGGGCGAGCAGGCGACCGTCGCCGGTCAGTGGGTCGTCGACCCGCGCTACGGCCCGCAGGTGAGAGTGCGCGAGGCCCACCCGCTCGTCCCGACCGACGACGACGCGGTGCTCGCCTACCTGCGCAGAGTCCGTCACGTCGGCCCGCGGCGCGCCGCGACGCTGATGAGCACCTACGGCGCCGAGGTCCTGACCGAGATCGACCACGACCCGCCGCGCGCCTTCGCGCACGCCGGGCTGACGCCGAGAAAGGCCGGCGAGGCGGCCCGCTCGTGGGACGCGCTGCGCGCCACGCGCGGCCTGCACCTGCTGCTCGCGCCGCACGGCCTCGCCCACCTCGCCGGCAGGATCCACCAGCACTACGGCGACCGCGCCTATCGCGTCGTGCGCGAGAAGCCGTACGACCTCACGAGCGTCTTCGGCGTCGGCTTCATGACCGCCGACGCGATCGCGCGCGGCCTCGGCGCACCGCTGGAGAGCCCCTCGCGCTCGCGCGCGGCGATCCTGCACGCGCTGACCGAGGCCGAGCGCGACGGCTCGACCTGCCAGCCGGCCGCGGCGCTGCTGGTGCGCACGCGCGAGCTGCTGAGCGCCGCGCAGCCGCCGCCGGCGACCTTCCTCGCCGAGCTGGAGGAGAACGGCGACGTCGAGCTGGCGCAGGACGACGAGGCCGTCTGGGTCTACCGCGCCGAGGTCGCGCGGCTGGAGCGCGAGCTGGCCGAACGGATCGCGGCGCTGCTCGACGGCGCGCCCTCCGACAAGCTGAGCGCACCCGACGAGCCGCCTGACGCCGGCGCCGCGGGGGTCGAGCTGACCGACGAGCAGTGGGCCGGCGTGCGTGGCGCCTTCCTGCAGCGGCTGTCGGTCGTGACCGGCGGGCCCGGCACCGGCAAGACCGCGTCGATCCGGATGATCGGCCAGATCGCGCGCGACCAGCGCGCGCACGTGATGCTGGTCGCGCCGACCGGGCGCGCCGCGCTGCGGATGACCGAGGCGACCGGGCTCGACGCCTCGACCGTCCACTCGGCGCTCGCGTGGATCCCCGGCGAGGGGCCGGTCCACGACGAGGAGATGCCGCTCAGAACCGACCTCGTGATCGTCGACGAGACGTCGATGGCGAACCTCGAACTGCTCGTGACGCTGCTGCGCGCGATCGGCCCCGGCACCCACGTCGTGCTCGTCGGCGACGCCGACCAGCTCGCCCCGGTCGGGGCCGGCAAGCCGTTCGCGGAGCTGGTCGCCTCCGGCCGCGTGCCGACCGCCCGGCTGCAGCACATCTTCCGGCAGGCGGCCGGCTCGATGATCGTGCAGGGAGCGCACGCGATCCGCGTCGGCAACGCCCCGTCGTTCGTGCGCGCGGAGGGGATGCGCCACGACCTCTTCTTCATCGCGCGGCCCGATCCGGTCGCCGCGCGCGAAGAGATCGTCTCGCTCGTCGCCGAGCGGCTGCCGAAGCACTACGGCGTCGACCCCAACGGCGACATCCAGGTCTTCGCTCCCGTCTACCGCGGCGAGCTGGGGATCGACGCGCTCAACAGATCGCTGCGCGAGGCGCTCAACGCCGACGGGCCGGAGGTCGGCAACGGGCGGCTGCGGCTCGGCGACAAGCTGATGCTCGTCGGTCGCAACCTGCATGACCTCGGCGTCATGAACGGCTCGCTGCTGCGCCTGCTGCAGGAGGTAAAGGGCTCCTCGGAGGACGAGGACGAGGACGAGCCCGCCGCGGAGGAGGGCGAGGACGGCAGCGCGCGCGGCAGACGCAGAGGCGGCAGCGACGCCGGCGGCGTGCTCGTCGGCGTCGACGGCGGCGGGGTCGTGCAGATCCCGGCGGCCGAGGTCGGCGGGCTGCAGCTCGCCTACGCCTGCTCGGTCCACCGCGGACAGGGGATCGAGCTGCCGATCGCGATCGTCGTGGCCCACCCGGCCGCGGGCGGGCGCTTCCTGCGCCGCGAGATGCTCTACACCGCGATCACCCGCTCGACGCTCGCGACGATCGTCGTCGGCACGCCCGAGATGGTCGCGCGCGCGGCCCGCACGACCGACGCCGGTCGCCGCCACAGCCGCCTCGCCCAGCGGCTCGACGAGCTGCACGCGTAGCGCGCACGGCCTTCTCCCGCCCGTTAGAGTGAACGGGTAACAGTTTCCAACTCGGGAGTGGTCATGACGGACAGGAGCGGCGCGGTCGGGCTGACGTGGATCGGCCAGGCCGGCTACGCGATCGAAGCGCCCGGCGGAGAGCTGTGCCTGCTCGATCCGTACCTGTCCGAGTTCGCGCTCGAAGAGCTGGGGCTGCCGCGCGTCGCGCCGATCCCGCTCGACCCCGCGGCCACGCGCGCCGACGTCGTCGCGATCACCCACACCCACCACGACCACCTCGACCTGACGACCTGCAGAGCGCTGGCCGGCGCGAACCCCGAGGTGACCTTCGTCGGGCCGTCGAGCATCGTCGCGCGGCTGGTCGGGCGCGGGATCGCGCCCGAGCGGATCGTCACCGTCGAGCGCGGCGAGAGCGTCACCGTCGGCGCCTTCACCTTCCACGGCCACTACGCCAGACACGAGGTCGCCGGCTGGCTGACCGAGGACGCGCTCGCCTACGTCGTCGAGGTCGCCGGCACGCGGATCCTGCACAGCGGCGACACCGAGTACGACCAGCGCTGCCTCGCGGTCGCCGAGCGCGGCCCGTTCGACGTCGGGATCTTCGTCACCAACGGGAGCGGAGGCAACATGCACGCGCTCGAAGCGGCGCTGATGGCGGCTCAGCTCGCACCGGCCGTCGCGATCCCCTGCCACTACGGGATGTGGGCGCCGGAGGCGTACGGCAGCGGCCACGCGCCCGACGGCAGACCGACGCTCGACCCGCAGCTGTTCGCCGACGCGTGTGCGAAGCTCGACGGGCCCGCCGTGCGGGTGCTGGAGCTGGGCGAGCCCATCGACGTCCTTCCAGCCGGGGTGACGATCGCCGCATGACGAGGGAGCCGACCGATCCGATGACGAGCCTCAACCTCGGCCGCCATGCGGCCGCCGGCGCACCCGGCGGCACGCCCGGTCAGCACGCGGTCAAGTTGGAGCGCAGCGTCTACTCGGGTCGCGTCGCCTCGCTGCTGCGCGAAGCGATCGTCGAAGGCGCGCTGGAGGCCGGCGCGCCGCTGGTCGAGGCGCGCCTCGCCGAGCAGCTCGCGGTCAGCCGCGGCCCGGTCCGCAACGCGCTGCACGTGCTCGAGGGCGAGGGGCTCGTGCGCACCCAGCCCAACGGCCGCTCGGTCGTCGTCGGCTTCTCCGGCGCCGACCTCCAGGACCTCGTCTCCGTGCGCCTGGAGCTGGAGTCGACCGCGCTGCGCCGCGGGATCGCCGCGAAGGCCGACACCGCTCCGATCCGCGCCGCCTATTCGCTCGTGCTCGACGAGGGCGCCTCCACCCAGCGCCTCGTCGACTACGACATCGACTTCCACCGCGCGCTGCTGGAGTTCTCCGGCAGCCGCTTCCTGACGCAGGCATGGCTCGCGCTCGCGCCCGTGATCCACACCGTCATCACGATCGGCAACCGCCGCATGGCCGAGGCCGATCCACACGAGAACTTCGCCCGCATCATCGCCGTCCACGAGCCGCTGGTGGAGGCGATCGAGCGTTACGACCTCAGACGCGCGCTGAAGCTCCTCGGAGAGCAGTTCGCCGTCACGAGAGAGATGTTCGCGGAGCGGGAGACGGCGTAGTCGCCCGAGCGGCGACCGCCTGGGGTGGGCCAGAGGTACAGCGAAAGCTGGTCCACAGGGTCAGTATCTCCTGGTTGAGAGGTCCAGCATTCGGCAGTGCAACCGGTCCGGTGCGTACGATTCCCCGATGCCTGACGACGCGCGCACGCCCGACCCGTCCGCCCTCGACGCCGCTGCCGAGCGGACGCTGCCGACCGTGCTCGGCACGCTGCTCGGCGGTCTCGCCCTGGCCGCGCTCGGCGGGCTGACCGGCGTGATCTCGCTCGGGATCGCCGCGATCGTCGTCGGCGCGATCGTCGCCGTCGGCGCCGGCTTCGCGCTGCTGACGCT
>DATIOB010000716.1:0-8878 GCA_035473605.1 Conexibacter sp. | reverse complement strand
GGTGCGCGCGTCCCTGCACGTGATCGTCGTCAGCGGCGCGCCGGTCGCGATGGTGGTTCCAAGCCAGTTGGCGGCCGAGGAGTACACCGCGCTGATCGACGCCGAGCGCGACCAGGACGAGGCACGGCTGCGCGAGGTGGTCGACACGCTCGTGGCGCCCGGGGCGACGATCGTGCCCGAGACGCTGGACGGGCCTGCAGGCCCCGTTCTGGAGGCCCGCTCGCGCGATCTCGACCTGCTCGTGCTCGGCACGCGCGGCCACGGACCGGTTGGGCGCGCGCTGCTCGGCTCGGTCGCGACGCACGTCGTGCGCACGGCCCACTGCCCGCTGCTGGTCGTGCCCCGTCAGAGCTGACGTGAGGACCACAGCACGGCGGCGAGGACCACCGAGACGAGCCCGACGACGAGCCCGACGATCCAACCCGCGACGTCCTGACCGACCAGCACCGCGCCGAGGACGACCGCGATGCCGATGATGCCGCCGGTCGAGATCAGCCGCATCGCACCGCGCTCGACGCCGGTCCGGCGGCGCTCGCGCGCAGGCACCATGCCCTGCGGCTGGGCGGTGCGTCGTTCGCTGCGCTGCCGGCGGCGGTCGGCGCGCTCGTCGGAGACGGACGAGGCGGCGGGTGGCGCCGGCGCGCCGGCACTCGCCTCCTCAGGAGTGCGTGGGCCGTCTGAGGGCGGTGGTTCCTTCCGGGCCATGGTCGGTCCTTTCGGCGCGCGTGGCGAGTGTCGCAGGTACCAGTGAGGGTACTCCTGCGGCCGCGCACCATCGTGCGCGGCCAGCGGCGACGACAGCCGACCTCCATGCAGCGGCCATCCGCCGGAGAAGTACGGAGCGGTCCCACGGGGGATGCCCGGATGACGTCTCATGCAGGCGCGGGTAGGTTGGATTGCTCGCCGTCCTGGATGCAGTCGACGGAGGGGAGCAGCTGCGGTGTTCAGCACGATCGTCGCCGGCTTCGATGACAGTCCGCGCGCACGCGACGGGCTCGCGTTGGCGCAGTTGCTCGCACGCATCTGCAGAGCGGAGCTGATCGCGGCCGATGTCTACGTCTTCCACCCGATTCACCGAATGGGAGACAGTGAGTGGGAGCAGTACCTGCGCGAGGAGGCGCTGGAGCAGATGTCCGCTGCCCGCGAGCTGGCGAGGGGCGCTGCGCCGCGACTGCTCGCGCTCGCAGGGCAGTCGGTTCCCGAGGCGCTGCAACGGCTCGCGCTGTCGCTGCCCGCCGACCTGCTCGTCATCGGCTCGAGACGCCGCGGCGCTGCCGCACGGGCGCTCTCGGGGAGCACCTCCGAGCGGCTGCTTCAGGGCGCGCCCTGTCCCGTCGCGATCGCGCCACCGGGATACGCTCAGGGCGGATCGCATCGCTTGCGAACGCTCGGTGTCGGCTTCGACGGAGGTCGCGAATCGCTCGTGGCGCTTGACGCCGCCGTGGAGATCGCGCAGGCCGCCGACGCGCGGCTGCAGGTGATCACGGTCTGTCCACCTCGGGCCGCGTCCACGCGGCTGCTGCACGCCAAGCGCGACCTGTCCGCGTACCTGACCGCGGTCCGCGAGCAGCGGGCCGAGCGCCAGGCCGCGGCCGTCGCAGCCATCGACGCGGTCGACACAACGGGGGAGATGCGCGACGGTGACGCGGCGGCGGTGCTCATCGCCCGCGCACGCGAGCTCGATCTGCTCGTGCTCGGCTCGCGGGGGTACGGTCCGTGGAGGCGGCTGATGCTGGGCTCGGTCTCGACGAAGGTCACGCGAAAGGCCGCCTGTCCGCTGCTGCTTGTTCCTCGCGCGGCGCTGCCGGAGGACGATCGGTCGGAGGAGCGCTGGTGAGGCGCATCCTGATCGGGCTACGACGGCACCGAGCGGGGTGACAAGAACGCGCCGATGCCCGACGAGCAGGTCACCCGCACGCTCTCCTACGTCGGCCTGCTCGGAGGAGGCGACGGACGCACGCGGGCGGTGTTCACACGTCGCGACGGGTCACCCAGCCGCGTGACTCGCCGCGTCGACGTCGTCCAGACCGGTCCGCCGCCGCATCGTGTCCTCCGGCTCACCGGTCCGTCAGCCGGCCTCGGGCGTGATCGAGATCGTCGTCGGCTTCTTCTCCGACGGCAACGGGATGTCGATCTCCAGGATCCCGTCGTGGCTCTTGGCTTTGACCTGCTCGGGCTCGATCCCGCTCGGGAGCGCGATCGAGCGGCTGAACGAGCCGTAGCGGCGCTCGCGCCGGACGTAGTGCTCGTCCTTGGTCTCCTTCTCCTCCTCGTGCTCGCCTGAGATCGTGAGCACGTCGTCGGCGACTTCGATCTTGATCTCCTCCGGCTTGATGCCCGGCATGTCCGCACGGATTCTGAGCTTGCCCTCGTCCTTGGCCACGTCGATCGCGGGGGCCCATTCCCCGTGTCCGCCATCAGCGAGATCGGCGAACACCCGGTCCATGCGCCCACGCAATTCGGCCAGATCCGCGAATGGCTGCCAACGCGTCATGGTGTGTGCCATAGCGCCTCACCTCCAAGGGTGATGTCGAGTTGTTGTCCGACGCTACGCGAGCCCACGGGCGGGGACATCCTGCGCGACCCCTGATCGCGCTCCGTAGAACCCCGCATCGCGGCGCGGTGTGCGGAGCCTCGTCTCCCCGCGCTCGCTCCTCGCCGTCACGTCGCTGTCGACGGTGCTGTGAGGTGCCGGGCGAACCACGCGACTGCCAGCCTTGCGACGTGCTCGAGCGCACCGGGCTCCTCGAAGAGGTGCGTCGCGCCCGGGATGATCTCCAGGTGGGCCTCGCAGCGCAGCTGCGCGAGCGCGTCGCGATTGAGCTGGATCACGACGTCGTCCTCGCCGCCGACGATCAGCAGCGTCGGCGCGCGCACGTCGCGCAGGCGCGGCCCGGCAAGGTCGGGACGACCGCCGCGCGAGACGACCGCCCGCACCTGGTCGCCGCGGTCGGCTGCAGCCGCGAGCGCCGCGGCAGCGCCAGTGCTCGCGCCGAAGTAACCGAGCGCGAGCCGGGACAGCTCGGCCTGCGCGCCCACCCAGTCGGTGGCTGCGGCGAGCCGCTGCACGAGCAGTCCGATGTCGAAGACGTTCATGCGCCAGCGCTCTTCGTCGTTGGTGAGCAGGTCGATCAGGAGCGTCCCGAATCCCGCGCTTGCCAGCGCTCCGGCAACGGCACGGTTGCGCGGGCTGTGCCGGCTCGAGCCGCTGCCGTGAGCGAACACGACGATGCCGCTCGCAGTCTCGGGCACAGTCAGGTCGCCGACGATCTCCTTGTTCCCGGGAAGCGGGATCCGCACGTGGCGTCGCAGCGGCGGATCGTCACCGGTCGGCGCCGGCGCGCTTCTCGCTGCCGGACGCCACGTGGCCTGGGACAACAGCGCGCGCACCTCCGCGTCGGTGGTCTGGCCGAAGTCCCTGTACCAGTAGCCGACCGCCCACATCGGCTCCGGTGCCTGCAGGCAGACGATCTCGTCGCACTCGGCGCGGAGGTCGTCGAGCGTCTCGCGCGCGCCGACCGGCACTGCCAGCACCAGCCGCGCAGGACCACGCGCCCGCAGAGCGCGCAAGGCGGCGCGTGCCGTCCCGCCCGTCGCCAGCCCGTCGTCGACCAGGACCACCGTCCGATCGTGGACGTCGATCGGCGGGTGGCCTCCGCGATAGCGACCGACGCGCTGCACGAGCTCGCGCTCCGCTCGTGCTGAGGCGTGGTCGATCTCGTCCGAGCTCAGCGCGAGCGAACGCAGCGCCCAGTCGTTCAGCACGCGGACACCGCCCTCCGCGACCGCACCGATGCCGAACTCGGGATTCGCCGGCGCCCCGATCTTGCGGGCGACGAGCACGTCCAACGGCGCGTCGAGCGTGCGCGCGACCTCGAAGGCGACCGGCACCCCGCCGCGGGGGAGCCCCACCACCACCGGATGCTCGCGTGCGAGCGGCGCCGCTCGCTCCCCCAGCTGCCGGCCCGCATCGCGACGATCCTCGAACACGCGTGTCGTCGTCTCGCTCTGCATCGGTCGCCGCCTTTCGCTGTCGAGGTTCAACCTCGACGCTACGCTCGGCGCGGCATCAGAGCATCCGCACAAGCGCACGGGACGATCCGTACTTCGCCGCGCGAGCGACGACCCACGACAGAGCCATGCGCGCGATCCCTGGTCGTGCGCGCGCCAACGTCGCGGCCTCGCGGTCGATCGAGTCGAGAGCGAGCGCTGCTCGACCGGCTCGCCGCATCGAGCCGCACCGGAGCGGCCGGTGAGCACCGCGAAATTGCGGATAACTGCGGATCGCGACTGCTTGCTCCTGCGGATGACGGTGGAGCGGTGAGCGGAGAGGATCGTCGCACGATGCTCTTCAGAGATCGCCGAGACGCTGGCCGACAGCTCGCACGGGCGCTTGCGACGCACCCGTCGACCGAGCCGCTGGTCGTCGGGGGAGCGCCCGATCGCGTCGCGCGGGAGACGGGGGCGTGAGATGCCGCCGGGCACGATCGTCCAGCTGCCGCACGCCACCTCAGCCGAGGCGGTCGCGACGGTCCGCCGCGCCGCGATCCCGCTGACCGGCGCCGCGACCGACTACGACGCGTTGATCGAGCGGATCGGCGCGGCGCGGATCGTGCTGCTCGGCGAGGCCAGCCACGGCACCCACGAGTTCTACGCGGAGCGGGCTCGGATCACGCGCCGGCTGATCGAGCGGGAGGGCTTCACGGCGGTCGCGGTCGAGGCCGACTGGCCAGACGCGTACCGCGTCAACCGCTTCGTGCGAGGGCTCGGAAGCGATCCCGACGCCGATCGCGCGCTGCTCGGCTTCGAACGCTTCCCGACGTGGATGTGGCGCAACGCCGACGTGCTCGACTTCGTGACCTGGCTGCGTTCCCACAACCGGGCGCAGGGCGAGCGGCAAGCCGGCTTCTACGGCCTCGACCTCTACAGCCTGCACGCGTCGGCCGCCGCCGTGGTCGCCTACCTGCAGCAGGTCGACCCGACCGCCGCGGTGCGGGCGCGTGAGCGCTACGCCTGCTTCGAACCGTACGCGAGCGACAGCCACCGCTATGGGCAGGCGGTCGTCCTCGGCGTCAGCGACCCGTGCCGCCAGCGCGTCGTGACACAGCTGGTGGAGCTGCGCCGCCGCGCGGGCGACTACCTGCGCCGTGACGGGCTCGTGGCCGAGGACGAGCAGTTCGTCGCCGAGCAGAACGCGCGCGTGATCGCCGATGCGGAGGAGTACTACCGCACGATGTTCGGCGAGCACGCCGCGTCGTGGAATCTGCGCGACCGTCACATGGCCGACACGCTCGACGAGCTCGTCGCCCACCTCGACCGCCACGACGGCGGCCCGCGCGTCGTCGTCTGGGCCCACAACTCCCACGTCGGCGACGCGCGCCACACGCAGATGCGCGAGCGCGGCGAGCTCAACCTCGGCCAGCTGATGCGCGAGCGTCACGGCCGTGACGCCGTCCTGGTCGGCTTCACGACCTACGACGGCTCGGTCACCGCCGCCCAGGACTGGGGCGATCCGCCGCGCCGCCGCCGCGTCCGGCCGGCGCTGCCCGACAGCGGCGAGGCGCTCCTGCACGCGACCGGGATCCCCGACTTCCTGTTGCTCCCCGAGCTGTCGCAGCGTCTCGCGGAGACGCTGCGACAGCCGCGCCTGCACCGCGCGATCGGCGTGATCTACCGGCCCGATACCGAACGTGCCAGCCACTACCTCCTCACCCGGCTCGCCGACCAGTTCGACGCGCTCGTCCACCTCGACCGCACCCATGCCGGCCACCCGCTCGAACGCGAACCGAGCTGGGATCTGCTCGAACCGCCCGAGACCTACCCCACCGCCCTGTGAGGAGACCTGCCGTGACCGCCAACCACCTCAACCGCACCATCGCGCTCTCCGCGATGCTCTGCGCCGCCGACAACGCCGGCATCTCGCCCGCAGAGCTGACTGCACCGGTCTACCGTCGCTTCCGCACGCAGCGGGAGGGCAGCGCCCGGGGGCCGACGGACATAGCGATCGCGATGCTGTTCGGTGGCTGGCGTCGTGCGTGCGACCACGCGGCCGACGTCGGGAGGCTCCCCGAAGAGGTCGAGGAGCAGGTTCGTGACTCGCTCTACGGAGATCGGACGCAGGTCGATCGCTGCGCGGCCCCTCACGGGCCGGTCGAATGACGGGGCCGTCTGCCGTACCGAGCATTCGTGTTTCATCCATCCACCAGCAGGAGGTTCGCCATGTCCGTTGCCAAGGTGATCGAGATCAACGCAGCGTCGGAGTCGAGCTTCGAGGACGCCGTCCGTGCAGGTCTGGCAAAGGCCGCCACGTCGGTCCACGGCATCCAGAGCGCCTGGATCAACGAGCAGACCGTCCGCGTCGACGCGACGGGGAACATCGAGGAGTTCCGCGTCAACATGCGCGTCACCTTCCTGCTCGACTGAGCGTGCGCGCGCCCGCCGCGGGGTCGGGACGGCGTTGCCTGCGGACGGACGCGCTCACGCTGGCGGTGCGCTGCCGCGCGGCAGCACCAGCAGCGGGCAGGCGACGCCGCGGATCAGCGCGGTCGCGACCGAGCCGGTGAACAGCCGGCGCAGGGTTCCGTAGGCGCGCGAGCCGATCAGCAGGAGGTCGAGCTCGCTCGAGCGGGCGCCGAGCGACGAGATCGGATCGCCGAGATGCGGCTCAGCGGTCGCGTCGACCTCGAGCGTCTCGACGATCCCCCGCAGCATCGCTTCCTCCCGGTCGCGGATCTGCCGCAGGTAGGAGTCGTACTGCGCCGCCGCGAACGGGCTCGCGACCAGCGCGGCGGCATGCATCCCCGCGACGCCGATCACGCGCAGGTCGGCGCCGGTCCTGCGGGCAAGCTGCTCGGCCAGCGTGACGGCGGCGCGCGCTTCGCGACTGCCGTCGAAGCCGACGCCGATGTCGGCCAGCCGGTGGTGCTCGGCCTCGGCGTACCTCGACGGCGCTATCGCGACCGCGCAGGCTGCCGCGTGCAGCAGCTGCTCCGGCACGCTGCCGGCGAAGGCGCGCCCGACCGGTCCTCGCCGGCTGGAGCCGACGACCAGGAGATCTGCGCCGATGTCGGCGGCCAGGCGCTGCAGACCGTCGGCCGGAGAGGAGTCCTCGATCGTGTGCGGCTCGATCGTCAGCTCCGGTGCGAGCTCGGCGGCCGACGCCGCGACCCGTTCGGCATGCGCACGGATCTCGACGGCGAGGTCGTCGTCCTCGACGGAGAGCATCGGGTAGGCGTAGACGCAGCCGGCAGCGAGACGGGCGCCGCTCGCACGCGCCAGCACGGCGCCGAGCGTCAATGCGTCTGCCGCGTGCGGCGAGCGGTCGAAGCCGACGAGGATCTTGGTGACCATCCCGCTCACGACCTCGTCGCGTGCGTCGAGAGGTAGTCGAACAGGTCGTCGAGCGTCGCGAGCCTGTCGTAGTCGCGCTCGGGGACCTCGATGCCGAGCTCCTCGTCGAGGCCGGTGACGAAGCGCTGGAAGTCGAAGCTGTCCAGCTCCAGCTCCTGGCGCAGCGGCGCCGCAGGATCGAGCTGCTCGAGGTCGGCCTCCGGCGCGATCTCCGCGAGGATCGCGAGCGCCTGCGCGCGCATCGTCGGGTCGTGGTCCATCAGAGTGCCTCCGGTCTTTGCAGCAGGGCGTCGAGCTTGGCGAGGAAGCGGCTGCCGTCCTGGCCGTCGCTGGCGCGGTGATCGGCGGCGAGCGTCGCGACCACGAGGGGCCGGATGGTCAGCGCCCCGTCGACGACCCAGGGGCGGCGGCGGATCGCGCCGAAGCCGACGAGCGCGATCTGCGGGGGGTGGATCACGCCGTTGACCTTGTCAGCGCCGAGCTCCCCGAGGTTGGTCACCGTGAGCGTCGCGTCGGTCATCTCGGAAGCGCGCAGCATGCCGGTGCGGGCGCGCGTCGTCGTGCCGGCGAGCGCGGCCATCAGCTCGGCCGGCGTCGCGGTGTCGGCGTCGTGCAGGGCCGGTGCGACGAGCCCGCCGCCGCGCAGCGCGATCGCGACGCCGAGGTGGATCCGCTCCGCCTCCTGGACCTCGCCGTCGAGGAAGAAGCCGTTCATCCGCGGCACCGCGCGCGCGGCTCTCGCGGTCGCCGCCAGCAGCAGCGCCGCGGGGATCAGCCGTCGCGCCGGCGACAGCCCGACGTTGCCTGCCGCCAGCCAGTCGAGCGCCGCGCCCAGGTCGATCGTCGTCTCGAGGTAGTAGTGCGGGATCTCGCGCTTGGAGCGCGCCATCAGCGCGCCTGTCGCCTGCCGCATCGCCGTGGCGCGATCGGGCGGCCGGGCCGCGATGGGCGCGGTCGGGGCAGCGGCGGGCGCGCGCACCGGGGCGCCAGCAGGCGCTTGGGACACCGCGACGGCCGGCGCTGCCTCCGCGGCCTGCCGCGCGCCGGCGGCCTGCTCGACGTCGGCGAGCGTGACGGCGCGGCCGCGCCCCGTTCCGCGCACGGCCGCGAGGTCGATGCCGAGGCGGCCGGCGACGCGACGGGCGAGCGGCGAGACGCGCAGACGGGTGCCGCTCGCGGCGCCGGGCGATGTGGCAGCGATGCGCGCGGCAGCAGGGAGCGCCGGTTCCGGCGGCATCGGCGCTGGAACCGGCGCGGTGGGCGGCTGCGCAGGGGATGCCTGAGCCATCGCGGGAGGCGATACCGGAAGTGGCGTGGGCGGCGACGGTACAGGCGCCGGAGACGTCGGCGCGTCCTGCGCCGGCGCCTCCGGCGCCGCACCGTCGGCCGTCCGGAACGTCGCCAGCGGAGCACCGACGGGCACGCGGGTGCCCGGCTCCACGAGCAGCCGCTCGATCTCGCCGTCCTGGAAGATCTCGATCTCGATCTCGGCCTTGCTGGTGTCGACCGACGCGACCACGTCGCCGCG
>DATIOB010000715.1:0-2781 GCA_035473605.1 Conexibacter sp. | reverse complement strand
CCGGCCGGCGTCGACCGCGCGGCGCAGCGCGGCCGGCGCGCGCGGCGAGTCGAGCTCGGCGTCGTCGAGCGTCTGCTGCGTCGCGGCCATCACCTCGGCGGCGAAGACGGCGCGCTCGGCCTGGACGGTCCGGGCCCGCTCCAGCCGGTCGCTCGCGGTCAGCTGGGAGACGGTCACGCCGATGCCGGCCGACAGCGTCGCGGCGATCAGCGCGATCGCGATCGCCAGCCGCCAGCGCAGCGAGCGCCGCGGCGCCCTCATCCGACGAGCTTGTAGCCGGCGCCGCGGACCGTCTCGATCCGCTCGCGCCCGATCTTCGCGCGCAGCCGCTGGACGTGGACGTCGACGAGCCGCGTGTCGCCGTCCCAGCGGTAGTCCCAGACCCGTTCGAGCAGCGTCGCACGGTCCAGCACGATCCCGACGTTGCGCGCCAGCTCGATCAGCAGGCGCGCCTCGGTCGTCGTCAGCGCGACCGGCTCGCCGCCGACGCGGGCGCTCATGCCGGCGGGGTCGACCTCCAGCCCGTCGGCGCGCAGCAGGCGGTCGTCGCCGGCCTGGTGGCGGCCGGCGCGCCGCAGCACCGCGCGCAGCCGCGCGGCCAGCACCGGGCCGTCGAACGGCTTGGCGACGTAGTCGTCGGCGCCGGCCTCCAGGCCCGCGACCATGTCGAACGGCTCGCTGCGCGCCGACAGCAGCACGATCGGGATCGCGCTCGTCTCGCGGATCAGGCGCACGAGCGAGATGCCGTCGATCCGCGGCAGCATCACGTCGAGCAGCGCGAGCTCGAAGCGACCGGCGCGGAAGTCGTCGATCCCCGCCTGTCCGTCGGCGCTGACGGAGACGTCGAAGCCGTGCGTCCGCAGCAGCAGCCCCGTCGTCTCGCGGATCGCCGCGTCGTCCTCGACGAGCAGCACGTGCGGGCGGTCGGCGGTCATCGGCGTCTGTCCTCGATCAGCAGTCCGTCGAACACCCAGTAGCGGCGCGTGCGCGGCTCGCCGGCCGGCAGCCTGCCGGTGCCCGGCTTGCCCAGCAGCGTCACGTCGGCGCGCTTGTAGTAGGGCGGGCCGCCGTCGTCGTCCAGCACGATGTTGCTCAGCCTGATCCGCACCCGCACCCGCCCGCTCGGGCCGCAGTTGCAGCCCATCAGGCTGGTCGCGGTGGCGGTCGGCGTGCCCCAGCCGCGCCAGCGCAGCCGGAAGGCGTGGCGGGTCTCGCGGCGGCAGGCGATCGACAGCGACAGCGGCGCGACCTGTGCGACGCCGTTGCAGTCGTAGGCGACGACGCTGCGCTCGCTCGCACCGGCCGCCTGCGGCGGATGGAGCTTCAGTCCCGATGCGCCGCAGCCGCCGCACAGCAGGGCGAGCGCAAGCGCGGCGAGCAGCGTGATCCGGGTGGTCCTCGGCGACGGCACGGGCCGCACTGTAGTGACGAGAACGCCGTTGGAAAGGGGGTTTTGCCGCATCGACGCGAGACCGTTGCCCGGTCGTTACACGGCCGTGACATCGCTGGCTCAGCGTGGCCGTCGTACCGACGAGAGCGACCGAGGAGAGCCGTGCGACAGACCAGGACGACCACCGCCACCGCGACCGCGGCAGCCGTCGCGGTGATCGGCGCCGCGGCGCTCGGCGGCGGCGAGGCGACCGGCGCCGACGCCGACCGCCTGCCGTCGCTCGGGCCCGCGCCGATCTCAGCGCCGCCGCGGCAGCCCGCCCGCCGCCCGAACGTGATCGTCGTGATGACCGACGACCAGACCGTCGCCGACCTCGCGACGATGCCGCGGACGCGCGCGCTGCTCGGCGGCGCCGGCGTCACCTTCGACCGCTCCTTCAGCTCCTATCCGGTCTGCGCGCCGTCGCGCGCGACCTTCCTGACCGGCCAGTACGCCCACAACCACGGCGTGATGGGGATCTACCGACCGACCGGCGGCTACTCGCGCTTCGACGCAGGCAACGCGCTGCCGGTCTGGCTGCAGGAGGCCGGCTACGACACGATCCACCTCGGCAAGTACATCAACGGCTACGGCACCGACGTGCCGGCGACGCAGCCGCCCGGCTGGAGCGAGTGGTACGGCGCGATCGACCCCTCGACGTACCGCATGTGGGGCTACTCGCTGAACGAGAACGGCACCGTCCGCACCTACGGGACGCCGCGCGAGGAGGACCCGCGCCTCTACCAGACCGACGTGCTCGCCGGCCACGCGCTGAGAGCGATCGAGCGCCGCGCGGAGCAGGAGCGGCCGTTCTTCATGTCGCTCGCCTTCCTCGCCCCGCACCACGAGTCGGCCGCGCTGCGGCAGGCGACCGGGCAGGTCGTGCGCGCGGCGCCGCGGCACGCCGGCGCGCGCGCCGCCGGCCGCGCCGCGACCTCGCCGGCCTTCGACGAGGCCGACGTCTCCGACAAGCCGAGCTTCATCCGCCGCCGCCACCGGCTCGCGCCCGCGGAGGCGGTCGGGATCGAGCGGCGGCTGCACGAGCGCCGGCGCTCGCTGATGTCGGTCGACGAGGCCGTCGAGCAGCTCGTCGCGACGCTGCGGCGGACCGGTCAGCTGGAGCACACCTACATCCTCTTCACCTCCGACAACGGCTACCTCCAGGGCGAGCACCGCGTGCCGGCCGGCAAGGTGCTGCCGTACGAGGCGGCGGCGCGCGTCCCGCTGCTGATCCGCGGACCGGGGCTCGCCGCCGGCGCGCGCACGCGGGCGCTCGTCTCCAACGTCGACCTGGCGCCGACGATCCTCGAGCTGGCGGGCGCGGCGCCGGGCAAGCGGCTCGACGGCCGCTC
>DATIOB010000714.1:0-12306 GCA_035473605.1 Conexibacter sp. | reverse complement strand
GCGGCACAACCGGCCGACGGCAGCCATGAGACCGGGACGAGCGAGCTGACGCAGCTCGCCAACTGGGTCGCCGACAACGCGAACGTCGCGGGTCTGCCGGCCAGCGCGAGCTGCTGAGCGATCACCCCACCCCGAACACCGGCGGCTTCAGCAGCGCGCCGATGCGGGTCGCGGTCGCGTCGCGGTCCCATGGCTCCTCGCCGCGGCGCAGGGCGGTGGCGGCTGCTGCGGGCAGGAGGGCGGCGACCAGCTCGGCGTCGGCGGGGTCGGCGTGCCAGGCGGGGTGGCGGGCGAGCAGCTCGGTGAGGCGGTCGACGATGCGGTCGAGCGTGCCGGCGACGTCGTCGGCGACGGTCGAGCCGCGGTGGGCGGCGGTCGTGAACAGCAGGCGGAAGCCGGCGGGCTGCTCGTCGCCATAGGCGAGCAGGGTGCGCGCGAGCGCGGCGATCGCGGCGGCGAGCGGGTCGCGCGGCGGCTCGGCCTCGCGCGCGCTCGCGGCGCCCGCACCCCCGGCGCTCGCGCTCGCCCGCGCGAGCGCGTCGGACCACGTCTCGTACAGCCGCTCCAGCAGCCGCTCGACCTCGGCCTCGACCGCCGCGAGGAAGAGCGCGTCCTTCGACGGGTGGTTGCGGTAGAGCGTCGGCTTCGCGACGCCGGTCGGGCGGGCGATCTCGACCATCCCGACACCGTGCAGACCGTCCGGCGCGAAGACCTCCACGAGGCGGCTGGTGTCGATCTCCACGCGTCTCATCTGAACCGAACGGTAACGATCCGGAGGCGTGAAGGCAACCGTCGAGAACCCCAATCGGAATCGGCACTTTGCCCGATCGGTTCACATTTGACCGTGTGGAGGAGGGGCGGCGAAAGGATGTTGGCCAGAGGGAGGGCGACGGCTCTCCAACGCGCTCGTAGCTTGTGGTCACACCCTGAATCGGGAGCCACCGAATGCGAATCGACGACCTGCGCCGCAGCGGTCACGCCCCTTCTCTGGGCGCCGCCCTCATCCACTTCGACGTCAGCTTCATGTGCTGGGTGCTGCTCGGCGCGCTCGGCGCCTACATCGCCGAGGACCTCGCCCTCTCGCCGTTCGAGAAGGGCGTCGTCGTCGCGATCCCACTGCTGTCGGCCGCCTTCTTCCGGCTCGTGCTCGGCCTGCTCGGCGACCGCGTCGGCCCGAAGAAGGTCGGCACCGTCTCGATGGCGATCGTCGTCGCGCCGCTGCTGTGGGGCTGGCTGGGAGCCGGGACGCTCCCGCAGGTGCTCGCCGTCGGCCTGCTGCTCGGCGTCGCCGGCGCCTCGTTCGCGATCGCGCTCCCGCTCGCCTCCCGCTGGTACCCGCCGCGCCTCCAGGGACTCGCGATGGGGATCGCCGGCGCCGGCAACTCCGGCACCGTGATCGCCACGCTCGCCGCGCCGCGGCTCGCCGAGCACTACGGCTGGCACGCCGTGCTGGGGATGGCGCTGATACCGGTCGCGCTCGCCTTCACCGCCTTCATCGTGCTGGCGAAGGAGCCGCCGCGCACCGCCACGCCGCTCAGCGCCCGCGGCATGGCGCGGATGCTGAAGGAGCCCGACGCCCGCCGCATGGCCGGCCTCTACGCGATCACGTTCGGCGGCTTCGTCGGCCTCACCAGCTTCCTGCCGATCCTGCTGCACGACGAGTACGGCCTGACGAAGGTCGACGCCGCCACGATCGCCGCGTGCGGCGGCGCGCTCGGCTCGCTGCTGCGGCCGATCGGCGGCCATCTCGGCGACCGTCTCGGCGGCACGACCGTCCTCTCCGGCGTGCTCGGGATCGCGGGGGCGCTGCTGCTGTTCGTCTCCGGCCTGCCGCCGATCGGCGCGACCGCCGTCGCCTTCGTGATCGCGATGGGCGCGCTCGGGGTCGGCAACGGCGCCGTCTTCCAGCTCGTCGGCCTGCGCTTCCCGGAGCGGATCGGCGCGATGACGGGGATCGTCGGCGCGGCCGGCGGGCTCGGCGGCTTCTGCCTCCCGTTCGCGCTCGGGCTGATCAAGCAGACGGCCGGCTCCTACGGCGTCGGCCTCGCGCTGCTGGCGCTGATCGCGGGCTCCGCCCTGCTGCTGGTGCGGATCATCCGCGGCGCGATGCAGGTGCGTGCCAACGCGCCCGCAAGCGCCGCGCACGCCGCCAACCCCGTCGAGGTGGCGGCATGACCTCCATCCTCGTGATCGGCGGCGGGATCGCCGGCCAAGCGGTCGTCGAGGAGCTGCGCCGCCGCGACGCGCAGGTCCCGCTGACGCTCGTCTGCGGCGAGCAGGCCGCCCCCTACGACCGCGTCCGCCTCTCCCACCTGCTCGCCGGCGAGGCCGACGCGAGCGAGCTGCAGCTGCGCCCCGACGCCTGGTACGACGACCGCGGCGTCGAGCTGCTGCTCGGCACAACGGTCACGGCGCTCGACCCCGACCACGGCACCGCCACGCTCGACGACGGCCGCGTCATCGCCTTCGAGCAGGCCGCGATCACGACCGGCAGCGACGCGCTTATGCCGCCGCTGCCGGGGCTCGACCTGCCCGGCGTGCACGCCTTTCGCGACCCCGCCGACTGCGCGGCGATCACGAGCGCCGCGGCGGCCGGCGTCAAGCGCGCGGCCGTGATCGGCGGCGGCCTGCTCGGCTTGGAGGCCGCCTACGGACTGGTCCAGCGCGGCGTCGAGGTGACCGTCGTCCACCTCGTCGACCGCCTGATGGAGCGCCAGCTCGACGCCGCCGCCGGCGCCCTGCTGCTGCCCGCGATCGAGGCGCTCGGCGTCGAGGTGCTGCTCGAGCACGCGACCGCGGAGCTGCTGCCAGGTGACGACGGCCGGGTCGCCGGCATGCGCTTTGCGAGCGGCGCGGAACTGCCGGCGGACCTGGTCGTCGTCTCGATCGGGATCCGCTCCCGCACCGATCTCGCGAGAGCGGCCGGGCTCGACGTCAACCGCGGGGTCGTCGTCGACGACCGCCTGCGCACGAGCCATCCGCGCGTCGTCTCCGTCGGCGAGTGCGCCGAGCACCGCGGGATCGTCCACGGGATCGTCGCGCCGATCCACGAGCAGGCCGCGGTCGCCGCCGACACGCTGCTCGGCCTCACCGGCCCCGCCTACGAGGGCTCGGTCCCGACCGCGAAGCTGAAGGTGATGGGGATCGACCTCGTCACCGCGGGCGCCGCGACCGGCCCGCGCGAGGTGATCAACGCCGACGGCGACAGCTACCGCAAGGTGATCGTCGACGCCGACGGTCGCGCGATCGGCGCCGTGCTGGTCGGTGACACGCGCGGCCACGAGCTGCTGACCGACGTCGTCAAGCGCGCGAAGGAGGTCGAGGACCCGCTCGCGCTGCTGGTCGAGGCGAGCGCCGCGACCGCCGAGGACCTGCCCGACGACGCGCAGGTCTGCAACTGCAACGGCGTCTGCAAGGGCGAGATCCTCGACGCCGTCCGCGTCGACGGCTGCGCCTCCAGCCGCGAGGTGATGGCGCGCACGCGCGCCGGCACCGGCTGCGGCTCCTGCAAGGAGCTGGTGCTCGACCTCGTCGCGCTCGCGACCGGCGGCGCCGACGAGGAGCCGGCCTACCTCTGCCCGTGCGCGAAGCAGACGCGCGAGCAGCTCGTCGCCGCCGTGCGCGACGGCGAGCTGTCGTCGGTCTCGGAGCTGACCGCGGCCTGCGGCGCCGGGCGCGACTGCGGCGCCTGCAAGCCGGGCCTCGCCTACGTCGTCTCCGAGGTCGCCGCCTCGCGCCATCGCGAGGAGCGCCACGCCAGATTCATCAACGACCGCGTCCACGCGAACATCCAGAAGGACGGCACCTTCTCGGTCATCCCGCGGATCCGCGGCGGCGTCACGACGCCGCAGGAGCTGCGCCGCATCGCCGATGTCGCCGAGCGCCACGAGGTGCCGATGGTGAAGATCACCGGCGGTCAGCGGATCGACCTGCTGGGGATCAGAAAGGAGGCGCTCCCGCGCATCTGGGAGGAGCTGGGGATGCCCTCCGGGCACGCCTACGCGAAGTCGGTCCGCACCGTCAAGACGTGCGTCGGGACCGACTTCTGCCGCTTCGGCCTCGGCGACGCGATCGCGACCGGGATCGAGCTGGAGCGGCGGATGGAGGGGCTCTACACGCCGCACAAGGTGAAGGCGGCCGTCAGCGGCTGCCCGCGCAACTGCGCCGAGTCGTACGTGAAGGACATCGGCGTCGTCGCGATCGAGGGCGGCTGGGAGATCTACGTCGGCGGCGCCGCCGGCTCCAGCGTGCGCAGAGGCGACCTGCTCGCGACCGTCGCGACCAGAGAGGACGCGGTCGCCGTCTCGCTGACCTTCCTGCAGTACTACCGCGAGCACGGCGAGCACCTCGAGCGGACCCACCGCTTCGTCGAGCGGGTCGGGCTGGAGACGATCCAGGCGGCGGTGCTCGACGAGCAGAGCGGCGAGCCGGAGCGGCTGCGCGAGCGCTTCGCGATCGCGAAGGCCGCCTCCGATCCCGACCCGTGGCTGGAGCGCCACGACCCCGTCAACCCGAAGCAGTTCGCCGAGCTCGACACCGAGCCGGAGCCGTTCACCGTGATCCCGCCCGCCAAGACCCCGGAGCCCGTCCGATGACCGCGTTCGCCGACACCGAGACCGTCACCTGGATCGCCGTCGGAGCGGCCGCCGACGTGCCGCTGTGGGAAGGGCGGCGGGTGACCGTCGAGGGGCAGCGGATCGCCGTCTTCCACACCGACGCCGGCTTTCACGCCGTCGACGGCAGCTGCCCGCACAAGCAGGGCCCGCTGCAGGACGGCCTCGTCGCCGACGACTGCGTCACCTGCCCGCTGCACGGCTGGCGCTTCAGCCTCGGCACCGGCGAGCGGATCGGCGGCGGACCGGACGACCCGTCGCTGCGCGTCTACCCGGTGATCGTCCACGACGGCGAGCTGATGCTGGGCCTGCCGGACGACACGGAACCGCTCGGCTTGGAGCCTCGGGTTCCGTCGCGAGATCTCGCCCAGGGGGCTCGTTCTCGCGCGCCGCTGGATCTTCGATGAGCCGCGAGGTCCGCACGACCTGCCCCTACTGCGGGACCGGCTGCGGCCTCGTCGCGCGCGTCGAGAACGGGCGCCTGACGGCGGTCGAGGGCGACAGAATGCACCCGGTCAACCACGGCTCGACCTGCCAGAAGCCGCTGCGCCTGCCCGACTCGGTCACCGCCGCCGACCGCGCCACGCACGTGCTGGCGCGGCCGTCGGCCGACCACCGCTGGGAACAGGTCGGCTGGGATGCGGGGATCGACCACGTCGCCGGCCGGATCGCCGCGATCCAGCGCGACCACGGCGCCGACGCCGTCTCGGTCTACATCTCCGGGCAGCTGCTGACCGAGGACTACTACGCCGCGGTCAAGCTCGTGAAGGGCTTCCTCGGCACCAACAACCTCGACTCCAACTCGCGCCTCTGCATGTCCTCCGCGGTCGCCGGCTACCGCGGCTCGCTCGGCTCCGACGGCCCGCCGCCCGGCTACGGCGACCTCGCGCAGGCCGACTGCATGCTCGTGCTCGGCTCCAACGCCGCCGCCTGCCATCCGATCGTCTGGGGCAAGGTGCGCGCGCGCCAGCGCGAGGGCGCCGCCGTGATCGTCGTCGACCCGCGCCGCACGCCGACCGCCGAGGCCGCCGACGTCCACCTCCAGGTCCGCCCCGGCAGCGACCTGCCGCTGCTCAACGCGCTCCTGCACGTGATCGAGCGCGACGGCCTGCTCGACACGACCTTCGTCGAGCGCCACACGAGCGGGATCGAGCAGGCGCTGGCGGTCGCGCGCGAGTGGACGCCGGAGCGCGCGGCGGAGGCGTGCGGGATCAGCGCGCAGCAGATCGAGGAGGTCGCGCACCGCTTCGGCGCCGCCCAGCGCGCGATGGCGCTGTGGTCGATGGGCGCCAACCAGTCGTCGGTCGGGACGCTGAAGAACCAGGCGCTGATCAACCTCTGCCTCGCGACCGGCAACATCGGCCGCGCCGGCACCGGCCCGCTGTCGCTGACCGGCCAGCCGAACGCGATGGGCGGCCGCGAGACCGGCGGCCTCGCCCACCTGCTGCCCGGCTATCGCTCGGTCGCCTCCTCCGAGCATCGGCTGGAGATGCGCCGCGCCTGGAACCTGCCGGCGCGCGCGCCGGGGATCTCCCCGCAGCCCGGCGTCGCCGCGACCGAGCTGTGCGAGGCGATCGAGTCCGGCAGGGTGAAGGCCGTCTGGATCGTCGCGACCAACCCCGTCGTCTCACAGCCCGACGCCGAGCGCTTCGCCGCCGCGCTGCGGATGTGCGAGCTGGTGATCGTGCAGGACGCCTTTCACCCGACCGAGACCGGCGCGCTCGCGCACGTGCTGCTGCCGGCCGCCGGCTGGCCGGAGAAGGAGGGCACGATGACGAACTCCGAGCGGCGCGTCTCGCTCGTGCGGCGCGCGCTCGACCCGCCCGGCGAGGCGCTGCCGGACTGGGAGATCTTCGCGCGCGTCGGCCGCGCGCTCGGCCACGAGGAGGCGTTCGCGTGGGAGGACGCCGCCGCCGTCTACGACGAGTACGCGGCGCTGACGGCCGGCCGGCTGTGCGACGTCAGCGCGCTCTCGCACGAGCGGCTGCTGCGCGAGGGACCGCTGCAGTGGCCGGTGCCGCGGCGGCGCAGCGGCGACGACCATCCCGGCACCGCGCGGCTGTACTCCAGCCGCCGCTTCCCGACCCCCGACGGCCGCGCGCGCCTCGTCGCGACACCCCACGCCGAGCCGGTCGACGCGCCGTCGGAGGAGTTCCCGCTCGTGCTCACGACCGGCCGCGTCGCCGGCCAGTGGCACACGATGACGCGCACCGGCAAGTCGCCGGCGCTGCTGGCCGAGGAACCGGAGCCGTTCGTCGAGCTGCACGCCGACGACGCCCACGCGGCCGGTCTCTCCGACGGCCAGCTCGCGCGCGTGCGCTCGCGTCGCGGCGCCGCGCACCTGCGCGTGCGCGTCAGCGACCGCGTCGCGCCCGGCGTCGCCTTCGCGCCGTTCCACTGGGGCGGCCTGCACCTCGAAGCCGGTCACCTGCCGCTCAACGGCGTCACCTCCCCCGCGCTCGACCCGACCTCCAAGCAGCCCGAGCTGAAGGCGACCGCGGTCGTGGTGGAAGCGGCGAACCCGGCGGCGGAGGCGGCCGCGGCGCGGGCGGCGCGCGCGGCGCGGATCGAGCAGGGCGACCTGCTCGTGATCGGGACCGGGATGGCGGCGACGGCGACGGTCGAGGCGGCGCTGGCGCACGACCCCTCGCTGCGCGTGACGATGGTCGGCCGCGAGCCCGATCCGCCGTACGACCGCGTCGCGCTGTCGCACCTGCTCGCCGGCAAGGTCGCCGAGGGGCGCCTCGCGCTGAAGCCGTCGCAGTGGTTCGCCGAGCGCGGCGTGCGGCTGCTGACCGGCGTCGAGGTGACCGCCCTCGACCTGGAGGCCGGGATCGCGACGTTGGCGCCCGCGGGCGGCGCGAACGGCAGCGCGGCCGGCGCGGGCGACGCGCCGCCGCAGCGGCTCGCCTTCGGCAGCGTCGTGCTGGCGACCGGCTCGCAACCGTCGCTGCCGCCGATACCGGGCCTCGACGGTCCCGGCGTCCACCCGTTCCGCACGCTCCACGACGTGCGCGCGATCCTGCGCGAGGCGGAGACGGCGAGGCGCGCGGTCGTGATCGGCGGCGGCCTGCTCGGGATCGAGGCGGCGCGCGCGCTGCGCGGCCGCGGGCTGCACGTGACGCTCGTGCACCGCGCCGACCGCCTGATGGAGACGCAGCTCGACGAGGTCGGCGCGCGCCTGCTGGCGCGCTCGCTCGCCGACCTCGACGTCGTCGTCGAAGCGACCACGACAAAGGTCGCCGACGGCGCCGTCCACCTCGGCGACGGCAGCGTGCTGCCGGCCGACCTCGTCGTCGTCGCGACCGGCATCCGCGCGGAGACGACGCTGGCGAGAAGCGCGGGGCTGGAGGTGCGGCGCGGGATCGTCGTCGACGACTCGCTGCGCGCGAGCGCGCCGAACGTGTGGGCGGTCGGCGAGTGCGCCGAGCACCGCGGCGTCGTCCACGGCCTGTGGCCGCCGCTGCGCGCGATGGCGAGAGCGGCCGGCGCGACGATCGCCGGCCGGCCCGGCGCCTTCCACGGCGCGCTGACGGCGACGACGCTGAAGGTCTCCGGCGTCGACCTCTTCTGCGCCGGCGACCCGGCGCTGCAGCCGGGCGACGAGGAGCTGCTGGAGATGGACACGCGGCGCGGCCGCTACAAGCGCCTGATCGTGCGCGACGGCCGTCTCGCCGGCGCGACGCTGCTCGGCGACATGGGCGACGCGCCGCGCCTGCGCGAGCTGGCCGTCAGCGGCGCGCCCGTCCCCGACGACGTCTTCGGCTCCGACGCCGCCGCCGCGCAGACGGCCGCCGGCGACGAGCTGGTCTGCTCCTGCCAGGCGGTCGCGCGCACGACGATCGAGGCGGCGATCCGCAACGACGCGCTGCGCACCGTCGAGCAGGTCAGCCGTCGCACCCAGGCGGGCACCGGCTGCGGCGGCTGCCGCCTGCGCGTGCAGGCCCTGCTCGACGCCGCCGAGGCCGAGACGATCGACGAGCTGCGCGAGGAGGCGGCGGCGTCCTAGGCGACGGCGGCCAGCTCGCGCCGCGCGAGGACCGGCTCGCCCGCCGGCGCGGACTCGTCGGAACTGGAGCCAGAGCCGGAATCGGGCAGCGCCAGCCGCACGATCTTGCGCACGACGCTGCCGAACTGCTTGTGCAGCGGGCCGGAGTTGTACGGCAGGCCGTAGCGCTCGCAGATCTCGCGCACCTCGACGGCCAGCTCGGCGTAGCGGTGGCCGGGCAGGTCGGGGAAGAGGTGGTGCTCGATCTGGTGGCTGAGGTTGCCGCTCATGATGTGGAAGAGCGGGCCGCCGGTGAGGTTGGCGGAGCCGAGCAGCTGGCGGCGGTACCACTCGCCGCGCGTCTCGCCCTCGGTCTCCTCCAGCGTGAACTCCTCGACGCCGTCGGGGAAGTGGCCGCAGAAGATGATCATGAACGCCCACACGTTGCGGACGTAGTTGGCGGTCAGGTTGGCCGCGAGCGTCGTCGGCGCGCCGGGACCGGCGAGCAGCGGGAAGAGCGCGTAGTCCTTCACCGCCTGGCGCCGCCCCTTCTTCCAGATCGCGCGCACCATGTCGGCCTTGTCCTTCAGCGACCCCTTGCCGGCCGCGACGCGATCCATCTCGAGGTCGTGGAAGGCGACGCCCCACTGGAAGAACGACGCCAGCACCATCGCGTAGATCGGGTTGCCGAGGTAGTAGGGATGCCATCTCTGGTCCTCGGACATCCGCAGCACGCCGTAGCCGATGTCACGGTCCTTGCCGAGGATGTTCGTGTGCGTGTGGTGCATGTAGTTGTGCGAGTGGCGCCACTGCTCCGACGGGCAGGCGCTGTCCCACTCGAATCTCTGGCCGTTGACGGCTGGATCGTTCATCCAGTCGTACTGACCGTGCATCACGTTGTGGCCGATCTCCATGTTGTCGAGGATCTTGGAGAGCGCCAGCGCGGTCGTGCCGGCGATCCACGCCGGCGGCAGCAGGCTGAAGAACAGCAGCCCGCGGCCGGCGACCTCGAGGCCGCGCTGCGCCTTGATCACGCGGCGGATGTAGCTCGCGTCGCGCTCGCCGAGGTCGGCGATCACGCGCTCGCGGATGGCGTCCAGCTCGCGACCGAAGGCGTCGAGCTGCTGCGGCGTCAAGCGGGGTGCTGTCGTCGTCATCGGTCGCCTCCTCTTAGATGTCGATCGTCACGTCGCCGACCGGCGCCGTGACACAGATCTGGATCTGCTGGTCGGGTGCGGTCGAGATCTCGCCGGTGCGGATGTCGCGCACCGCTCCCTCGAGCTTGCGGCAGCTGCACGTGTGGCAGATGCCCATGCGGCAGCCGTTCTGCGGGCTGAGGCCGGCCGCCTCCGCCTGGTCGAGCAGCGTGCCGCCGCGGCCCGTGACCTCGACGCCGCTGCGCGCGAAGCGCAGCGTGCCGGTCGCGGTCGCGTCGTCGGCGTCGTCGGGCACCAGCAGCGGCGCCGGCGCGACGAACCGCTCCACGTGCAGCCGCTCCTCCAGCCCGTCGTCCGCCCACAGCGCGTGGACCGACTCGACGAGCGCCGTCGGCCCGCAGACGTACGTCTCGGCAGCGGCGAGGTCGACGCGCGCGGCGTCGACGTGCTCGCGCCCGAAGCGGCCCGACAGCTCGCCGCCGCCGAGGCCGCCGACGCGCGTGTAGCCGCGCAGCAGACGGACGTTGGGGTGGGCGTCGGCGAGCGCGCGCAGCTCGCTCGCGTAGGCGACGTGGCGCTCGGAGGGGGCGTAGTGCAGGAAGGCGATCGGCCCGTCGTGGCCTTCGTCGCAGAGCGTGCGCAGCATCGCCATCACCGGCGTGATGCCGCTGCCGCCGCTGATCAGCAGCAGCTCGCGCGGACGCGCGGCGGGCAGCGCGAAGTCGCCCTCGGCCTGCGAGAGGCCGACGACGTCGCCGGGCACCAGGCGGGTGCGCAGGTGCGGCGAGACGCGGCCGTCGGGCTGCGCGTGGGCGGTCAGCTCGACCAGGCGGGGGTCGTGCTCGGAGCCGGCCGGCGAGTACGGCCGCGTATGGCGGACGCCGTCGATCTCGATGCTGAGGCGGACGTGCTGGCCGGCGCGGAAGCCCTGCCAGTTCTCGTTCGGGCGCAGCTCGAGCGTGACGCTGCCGGGGGTCGCGCGGCGGACCGCGACGATCTCGGCGCGCACGTCGCGCAGCGAGAAGACCGGCTTGACGAGCTCGACGTAGCGATCGACCCCGTGTGGGGTCGTGAGCGCCTGCGCCAGCGGCGAGGCGAGCAGCCGGCGGCGCAGGCCGGTGCGGCGGTCGGATGTCGCAGTTTCAGTGAACACTTGTGCACAGAGTGATACCCACATTTCCAATTGTCAAGCGCATCAGTAGAATCTTGTACAGATGGCCACGATCGACTCAGTGAACATCACGACACCGAACGAGCCGAAGCTGACCCGGGCGGAGCAGAAGGAGCGCACGCGCGTCGCGCTGCTCGACGCCGCGCTGCGACTGCTGGAGCAGAAGAGCTTCAGCAGCCTCGGACTGCGCGAGGTGGCGCGCGAGGCCGGCGTCGTGCCGACCGCCTTCTACCGCCACTTCGACTCGATGGAGGAGCTGGGGCTCGTCCTGATCGACGACTCCTTTCGCACGCTGCGGCAGATGATCCGCGCCGCGCGCGCCGAGCCGCAGCGGCCCGAGCACGTGATCAAGGACTCGGTCGAGATCCTCGTCCGCCACGTCCACGCCCACCGCATGCACTTCCGCTTCATCGCACGCGAGCGCTCCAGCGGCGTGCCCGTGATGCGACAGGCGATCCGCGGCGAGATCCGCCTCTTCACGAGCGAGCTGGCGACCGACCTCGCGCGCTTCCCCTTCTTGGACAGATGGCCGACCCAGGACCTCGGCGTCGTCGCGACGCTGATCGTCAACACGATGGTCTCGACCGCCGAGGCGATCGTCGACGCGCCGACCGACTCGCGCGTCGCCGAGGACGAGATCATCCACCACACGGAGAAGCAGCTGCTGCTGATAGCGCTCGGCGTCTCCGCCTGGCGCCGCGACTGAGCGCGCCGCGTCAGCACCCCGCCGCCGCGACCGCCAGCCCACCTGGCGCCTCGGCGGGCGCCCGCTGGTACCGTGGCGTACCATGGCTCAGCGAACGAATGGCAACGGCGCCGCGACGGCCCTCGACGGACGGACGGCGGTCATCACCGGAGCCGCCTCCGGGATAGGGCGCGCGCTCGCCCAGCGGCTCGCCGCCCACGGCAGCCCCGTCGCGATCTGCGACTGGAACGAGGAGGGGCTGGAGGAGACCGCGGCGTCGATCTCCGGACCGGTCTTCGCGCGCAAGCTCGACGTCAGCGACCGGCAGGCGCAGCTGCAGTTCGCCGCGGCGGTGCAGGAGTGGGCGCCGAGAGCGATCGGCCTCGTCGTCAACAACGCCGGCGTGACCGTCTCGCAGACCGCCGCCGAAGCGGCCGTCGAGGACGACGAGTGGGTCATGAACGTCAACTTCTGGGGCGTCGTGCACGGCACGCGCGCCTTCCTGCCGATCTTCCTGCAGCAGAGAAGCGGCGTCGTCGCGAACGTCTCCAGCGTCTTCGGCCTGATGGGCTTCCCGACGCAGAGCGCCTACTGCGCGTCGAAGTTCGCCGTGCGCGGCTACACCGAGTCGCTGCGCCACGAGCTGCGGGAGACCGGGGTCAGCGCCGTCAGCGTCCATCCCGGTGGGATCG
>DATIOB010000713.1:0-2974 GCA_035473605.1 Conexibacter sp. | reverse complement strand
CCCCGATCAGCTCGAACTGCGCCGGCCGCTCCATCGCCGGCAAGGGTACGGCCTCAATCGGTGCGGCGTACCGCGACGTAGATTCTGCCTCTGACGGTGCACTTCGACAGGTACCTGGCGCCGGAGCCGAGCGCGCCCTTGCTGATGAGCACCTTGTCGCAGGCGCCGCCGAGCGAGAGCGTCCGTCTCAGCCACTGGCCGCTTCTCAACCGCGTGAAGTCCCAGTTGTCGGCGAAGATCGGGACCACGATCCCGATGATCGGCTGGTCGAAGGTCGACAGCTCGTAGTCGCCCGGCCGCTGGAACTGGAGTCCGCTGAGATATCTGCGGCAGCTCGGGTCCTGCGCGATGCCGCCTCTGCGCCACAGCACGATGTTGACCGGGAACGCGAGCGGCGCCGGGTCGTCGGAGCCGGCCGTGTATCTGCTCGCGTCGGTGCCGAGGCTCGCGCTGAAGCGGCCGCCCGATCTGACGCAGCTCGGCTTCTCCAGCTCGACCTTTCTGGCCGGCGGGCAGTAGTTGGTCTCGCGGTAGGCGGCGAGGACGCCCTTGTGCGTCACGCCGCCGGGATTGCTGACCGGCTTGGAGACGACGGCGCCGTTGATGACGGTGATCCGCGTCGCTCTGCCGCCGTGCGTCTCGAACGAGCTGTCGAACTCGATCGTGAGGTCGCGCCCCGGAGCGCACTCCTTCGTGTCGTCGAGCTCCGACTTGACCTCGATGTAGCCGGCGACGTCGAGCGTCGCTCTGTACTGCGTCACCTTCGGCGCTCTCGGCAGGCCGCCGGGGATTCTCGGGATCTTGACGGCGCCCGTGGCGGGCGCGCCGACGAGGACGGCGGCCGTGCCGACGGTCAGCGCGAGTGAGAGGAGGTTGCGATTGCGCACGCGGCCACCAAACCACGGCGCCCAGCCGCGGCGCATCAGGCAAAGCACGGAAGCTAGGCTCCCGGGATGGCGCGCATCGAAGAGACCTACCGCACTGCCCAGGAGCCCGTCTTCTCGTTCGAGTTCTTCCCGCCGAGATCGGAGAGAGGCGAGCAGAACCTCGAGAAGGCGCTGCGCGAGCTGCAGCCGATGGCACCGGACTACGTCTCGGTCACCTACGGCGCCGGCGGCTCGACGCGCGAGCGCACGCTCGGCGTCGTGCTGCAGATCAAGCAGGAGCTGGGGCTGGAGGCGATGGCCCACCTGACCTGCGTCAACGCGACGACCGACGAGCTGCGCGGCGTGCTCGACAAGATGCGCGACGGCGGGATCGAGAACGTGCTCGCGCTGCGCGGTGACCCGCCGCACGGCCAGGAGCGCTGGACGAAGACCGACGGCGGGCTCGAGTTCAGCCACGAGCTGGTCAGCATGCTGCGCTCCGACTACGACTTCTCCGTCGGCGGCGCCGCCTTCCCCGAGACGCACATCCACGCGACCTCGGCCGAGGACGACCTGCGCCACCTGAAGGCGAAGGTCGACGCCGGCGCCAGCTTCCTGATCACGCAGATGTTCTTCGACAACCGCTTCTACTTCGACTTCGTCGAGCGGGCGCGCGCGATCGGCATCGATGTGCCGATCGTCCCCGGCGTGATGCCGATCCTCTCGCTCGACGGGATCAAGCGGATGACCGAGCTGTCGGCCGCCCACCTGCCGCCGGCGCTGGAGGCCGAGCTGGAGGCGCGCCGCGGCGACGAGGAGGCCGTCGCCGAGCTGGGCGTCTCCTACGCGACCCTGCAGTGCGCCGAGCTGCTCGCCGGCGGTGCGCCCGGGATCCACTTCGTCACGCTCAACCGCTCCCCCGCGACGCGCGCGATCCTCAGCGCGCTGCGGCTGACGCGGCCGTGGGAGGCGCGGGCGGCGTAAGCGGCCGCGCCGCTCGAGCAGCGGAGAGTTCTGTACCGCTGCGGTACGAAACTCTCCGGTGCTCGGCGGCTACTCCCCCGCGAGCGCGTCGGCGAGCTGCGCGCGCGAGCGGATCCCGAGCTTCGAGTAGGCCGCGCCGAGCTGCGACTCGACCGTCTTGCGCGTCACGAACAGCGTCTCGGCGATCTCGCGGTTGGTGAGGCCGCGCGCCGCCTGCTCGGCGACGCGCCGCTCGCTCGGCGTCAGCGCGTCGGCGCCGGAGAGCGCGATCCGCCGCGGCCGGCCGCCGGCGATCGTCAGCTCCTCGGTCGCGCGTGCGAGCAGCCCGGCCGCCTCGGCGCGGTGCGCGAGGTCACGCGCCTCGGCCAGCCGCACGCGCGCATCGACGCGCTGGTTCGCGCGCCGCAGCGCCGCGCCGAGTTCGAGCGTGGCGGTGGCGCGCAGCCCGTTCGACGGCGCGCGCCCGGCATCGCCCGCCGCGTCTTGGCCGCCCGCCGCAGCGTCGTGGCAGGCCGCCGCCGCCCCGCCCGCCGCCGCGTCCGCCACCGCCACCGCCTCCTCCAGCGCCTCGATGCCCTCGTCCCCCTCGCACGCCAGCCCGAGCGCGACGAGCGCCGCCGCCTCCAGCCGCCGCACGCCGCGGCGGCGCGCGTCAGCCAGCTCGGCCTCCGCCAGCGCCCGCGCCTCCTCGCGCTCGCCGGCGAGCGCGAGCGCGCGCGCCAGGTCGGCGACGTGCGTGCCGCGCGGGTAGCGGCGCCAGCCGCAGCGCTCGCACAGCGCCTCCAGCCGCCGCAGGTCGGCGACCGCGTCGCGCGGGCGGCCCTGCGCCAGCCGCAGCTCGGCGCGCGCGCCCCAGACGCTGCCGGCGCCGAACAGCTCGCCGAGCTGCTCGTCGCTGCCGACGTCCGCCAGCGCCGCCTCGGCGCCGTCGAGATCGCCGCGCAGCACCAGCGCGGAGGCGAGCGAGCCGCGCGCGGTGACCGTGCTCGGCAGGTTCGCCGTCTGCTCGATCAGCTCGACCGACTGGCGCGCGTACGCCTCCGCGAGGCCAGCCGCGCCGAAGGCGCGCAGCCGCTCGGACTGCATCATCGAGGCGAAGGCGCGGCCGAACGGGCTCGACTGCC
>DATIOB010000712.1:0-2557 GCA_035473605.1 Conexibacter sp. | reverse complement strand
TGCACAACATGGGGATGACCTCCGCGCTGCTGCGCACGCGCTTCGCGCTCGGCGACAAGCCGGTCGTGCGCGCCACCGCCTACGCGACCGCGCGCGGTCTCTACCGCCTGCGGCTCAACGGCGCGCGCGTCGGCGACCACGAGCTGGCGCCCGGCTGGACCGACTACCGCAGACGGATCCACTACCAGGCGTTCGACGTCACCGACCACCTGCGCGCCGGCGACAACGCGTTGGGGATCGAGCTGGGCGAGGGCTGGTACGCCGGCTACATCGGCTGGATGATGAAGAAGGCCGGCGCCCACTACGGGCAGCGGCCGAGCGCGCTCGTGCAGCTCGTGATCGAGCACGCCGACGGCGCGACCGCACGCGTCGTCTCCGACGCGAGCTGGCGCGGCACGCACGGGCCGCGGCGCTACTCCGACCTCCAGCACGGCGAGCGCTACGACGCGCGCGACGCCGAGCGCGGCTGGGACGACAGCGGCTTCGACCACTCGCGCTGGCAGCCGGTCGTCGTGCACGCACCGCCGGAGGCCGCCGTGCTGCAGCCGCAGCCGTGCGAGCCGGCGCGCGTCACGCGTGAGCTGCCGGCGGTCGCGCTGAGCGAGCCCGAACCTGGCCGCTGGCTCTTCGACCTCGGGCAGAACATGGTCGGCTGGGCGCGGCTGCGCGCCGCCGGGCCGCGCGGCACGACCGTCACGCTGCGCTTCGGCGAGCTGCTCGCCGCCGACGGCACGCTCTACACGGAGAACCTGCGGACCGCCGCGCAGCGCGACACCTTCGTGCTCAGCGGCGACCCGAGCGGCGGCGCCGAGTGCTTCGAGCCGGCCTTCACCGTCCACGGCTTCCGCTTCGTCGAGGTCAGCGGACTCGCCGAGCCGCCGCGGCTGGAGGACGTGGCCGGTCGCGTCGTGCACAGCGACGCGCCGTGGGCCGGCGCCTTCGCCTGCTCCGACGAGCTGCTGAACGCGCTCGCGCGCAACGCCGAGTGGGGCCAGCGCGGCAACTTCCTCTCGATCCCGACCGACTGCCCGCAGCGCGACGAGCGGCTCGGATGGCTCGCCGACACGCAGGTCTTCGCGGCGACCGCGCTGCGGAACATGGACTGCACCGCCTTCCTCGCGAAGTGGCTGCAGGACGTGCGCGACGCGCAGGCCGACGACGGCGCCTTCCCCGACATCGCGCCGCTGCCGCCCGAGTACGAGGTGCTCTCGCACGGCGCGCCCGGCTGGGGCGACGCCGGCGTGATCGTGCCGTGGCTGGTGTGGCAGGCCTCCGGCGACCGGCGCGTGCTGGAGCAGTCGTACCCGTCGATGGAGCGGTGGATGGAGCACCTCGCCGCCGCCAACCGCGACTACGTGCGCCGCAACGCGCTCTACAACAGCTACGGCGACTGGCTCAATGCTGACGCCGTCACCGACAAGGCGCTGCTGGCGACCGCCTACTGGGCGCTCGACGCGCGGCTGCTGGCGCAGATCGCGCGCGACCTCGGGCGGATGGAGCGCGAGGTCGCGCGCTGGGAGGCGCTGCACGCGCGCGTCGCGGCCGCCTTCCGCGCCACCTGGCTCGACGGCGACGGCCGCCTGCGCGGCGAGGTCGCGACGCAGACCGCCTGCCTGCTGGCGCTGCACGCCGAGCTGCTCGACGGCGAGGAGCAGCGCGCCGCCGTCGCGCGGCAGCTCGCCGACGACGTGCTCGCGCGCGGCCGCCACCTGTCGACGGGCTTCCTCGGCACCGGCCTGCTCTGCCCCGTGCTGACCGAGCACGGCTACGCCGAGCTGGCGTATGACCTCGCGCTCGCCGACACGGCGCCGTCGTGGGGCGCGCAGGTGCGCGCCGGCGCGACGACGACCTGGGAGCGCTGGGACGGCTGGAGCGAGGACGGCGGCTTCGCCTCGCCGAACATGAACTCGTTCAACCACTACGCCTTCGGCGCGATCGCCGAGTGGCTGCACCGCCACGTCGCCGGGCTCGACCAGGAGCCGCGCAGCGCCGGCTGGGCGCACGTGCGGATCCGGCCCTTCCCGGACGCGCGCCTGCGCTGGGCGCGCGCCGAGCACGACTCGCCGCGCGGCCTCGTGCGCAGCGGCTGGGAGCTGGTCGACGACGAGCTGGCGCTCGACGTCGAGATCCCGCCCGGCGCGCGCGCGACCGTGCACGTCCCCGCCGCCGATCCCGCGCAGGTGCGCGAAGGCGGCCGGCCGCTGTCCGACGCGCCCGGCGTCGCGCTCGCCGGCGTGGCCGGCGGGCGCGTGCTGGTCGAGGTGCCGGCCGGCCGTTACGTCTTCACCGCGCCGCTGGTCGGCGCGTTCGCAGCAACGACTTCGCCCCACCGATAACCCGATCACGGAGGGGCGCGGCACGCGCCCCTCCCGAGGAGAGAGGAAGGACCCGATGGGACGCATGCGTCGCATGGGCTTGCCCCTGCTCGCAGTCGCGGCCGGTCTCGCGCTGCCCGCCACCGCGCTCGCTGACGAGTGCTCGCTGTTGACCGACGGTGGCAGATTCGCCACCAACGCCCAGCTGCTCGACTACGCCGAGCAGCTGGAGGAGTTCGGCC